>NZ_JBWKUK010000015.1:87472-138935 GCF_059420805.1 Erwinia sp. GW821-FHT03D09 | reverse complement strand
TATTACGCTTTCCTCCTTCGGAGTCAACCTCTTTTTGAGAGGTTTTTTCCGGCGGTTCAGACAACTTCCTGAACCTCCAACACGCTGGCCTGTAAGCCGTTGTTCCGTGTCAGTGGAGGCGCAGTATAGGGGTTTTCTGGCGGCTGACAAGGGCTAATTTTAAAAAGATGTTCGAATGTTGTTTTTTTGCCCAAAAGTGCTTCAGAGCGCTAGTTTTTCGAGCTTTTCAAACCCGTAACGCTGCAAAACGGGTATTAATTGTACTGCCTGTTCCGTAATATCCATGCAGTACGCGATATTACTGTCTGTAGAAAAAGCTTCTGGTGATTCATTTTCTAATAACCAGACGGTACGGCGGGCAATCGCAGCGCCGGAATCAATTAATCGGGTGCCTTCCGGCAGCACCTGCTGCAGTTCTTCACTAATCAGTGGAAAATGCGTGCATCCCAGTACGACGGTATCCGGCGGCTCCTTCATACGCAGCCACGGTTGTAAAATCCGCTTCACTTCTTCTATTGCCACCGGTTTACCGTGCAGTTTCGCTTCCGCCAGTTCGACCAGCTCCGCTGAGCCCAGCATTTCGATTTTGCATTCGCTGGCAAAACGCGCCACCAGCTCATGGGTATAAGGACGCTTCACCGTTCCGCGAGTCGCTAACAGACCAACAATCCCGTTGCGGGTTAAGCGCGCCGCGGGCTTGATCGCAGGCACAACGCCCACCACAGGGAAAGAAAAACGTTCACGTAATGCTGGTAGGGTCACTGTGCTGGCCGAGTTACAGGCAATGACCACCAGCGCGAGGGGATAACGAAGCGTGACCGCTTCTACAATAGAGACAACCCGATCAACGATAAACTCTTCCGACTTTTCACCATAAGGAAAGGCAACGTTATCAAACGCGTAGAGATAGTGGAGATCCGGCAATAGCTTGCGGATCTCATCATAGACTGAAAGCCCACCGACGCCGGAGTCAAAAACCAGCACGGTGGGGCGCAGATTAGAAGGTGTAGCTGCCGTTGAGGTAGTATTCTCGTCCAGGGGTTTCATAGCCATACACTGTCTCGTAGTCTTTATCGAACAGGTTGGCAATTCTACCACGAACAGTCAGATGGGATGTGATCGGATACGACACGGCGAGATCCCAAAGGCTGACACCGCCCATTTTCACCGTTCGCTCAGGATAGACGTTGAAGTCTTTATCATAGCGCTGACCCAGGTACTGATAGGTAACAGACCAGTCAAAGTCATAGACCGTCCAGTCAAGCTGGTACTTCACCTGCTGTTTCGCACGGCGCAGTAAGATCTCATTAGTTGCGCCGTTACGCGGGTCCAGATAGTCGAAGGAGACTTGGTGGCTCAGCGGACCGGTATCAAAGGAAGCCGTTGCTTCAACGCCCTTGATGGTGGCTTTCGAGATGTTGTAGTAACGGTATGTCGTTGGATCGCTATCGACCAGATTATCAATGTCATTACGATAGCCGGAGATATGCCACGTGACCGGACCGGTCAACCCTTCAAAGCCCGCTTCCCACTGCTTACTCTCTTCCGGCTTCAGTTGGTCGTTACCATAGAAGTTGCTGTAAAGCTGGGCCAGGTTTGGCGCTTTGAATGCCGTACCGTAGGAAGCAATAAAGCGATAACCCTCCACGAATTCCCAACCGGCGCTGGTCTGCCAGGTGTCATGCCAGCCGAACTGGGAGTTATCATCCCCGCGCACCGCGCCTTCAACGGTAAACTCACCGAACCGCTGCTGCCCGGTCAGATACAGTCCGGTATTGCGTAGCTCGGTGCTGTTTGCCAGCGAGCTGGTGCCTGGCTCCGTGGTTTCCTTCTGCCAGTCTACGCCACCGCTAACAGCCCCCTGCCCCACGGCGAACGTATTGCCCCACTGCACATTATACTGTTTGCTTTCATCCAGCGTGGTTGCTGCGCTGTAGCGCCCCAGGCGCGGATCGTAGTTGTAATCCTTCACGCGGCTGATGCTGGCAACAAGCTGTGAGGACCAGATACCCTGATTAAAGCGCAGCCCGGTGTCCCAAGTCTGGCTGTAGAGTTGGTGCGTATCAACTAACGAGCCCGGTACGGCATCACCGTAGCCACTGTCATAGCCGGTACGATTATCAAAACCGTAACCGCGCACGAAACCACTGAACTGTTCGTTAAACTGGTGATTCAACGCGCCGTAAAGCGTTTTGCTCATAAAGCCGTCGCGATCTGGCTGGGCCGGGCCGTAATCGTTTGGATAACCGGCCTTTACGTCGAAACCTCGGGTGTAGGTATAATCCCCGGCCAGCGTCACCTGAGTATTTTCACCGAGTTTCTGCCGGGTAGAGCCATTATAATTTTGATAGCTGTTTGAACCGACCCCGGCTTCCAGCGTCGTGCCTTCGCCTTCGTGCGTGGTAATAATGTTAACCACGCCGCCGATCGCATCAGAACCGTAAACCGCGGAGCGAGCACCACGGATATACTCAACGCGCTGTACCAGCGCCAGCGGTATCTGGCTGATATCCGCAGAGCCGGTGATGCCAGACTGATTCAGCCGGATGCCGTCGATCAGCACCAGTACATGATTAGAGTTAGAGCCGCGAATAAAGAGACTGGTTTTTTGCCCCAATCCACCACTCTGCACGGCATCAACGCCCGGCAAACGGCGCATCACATCGCTGAGGCTTTTAGACTGCCAGCGATCGATTTCAGTACGGGTAACAACGGTGGTCGGCGCAAGTACCGTATTGACAGGCTGCTGAAAGCGGTTCGCCGTCACAACCTGGGTTTCTTCTTTATTATCCTGTGCAAAACCATACTGCGCCCAGAGTGCAATTGCCGTTGCGCTAAAGGCAAACAGCGATTTATTCATTTTTGTCATTGATAGAGCATCCAAAAAAACCTGCAGGATGCCGCAGGCTTACAATCGATAGCACGCGATGATCGTAATAATGCGACGTTAATCCGGCAGGTCTTCGGGCTCAGTGTCGTAAAAGGCAATGACTTCCCATCCGGAGACAGTGTCTGCTTGCGCGATTGCCATGACATTCTATACCGCTGCGCGTCAGCTCCAGATTTTCACTGGATTCCCTTTTAACTCATGGGGAGGCCGGAGAGCGCATTTTATGTATAACACAATTGGAAGTCCAGATAGCTGGACTTCCATAGTGGCAATTCGTTCACAATGCTGGACATCAGATGTGGAATCCCTACAATCGCCCGGCTATCTCCGCCAAATATCCAGGAATCACTATGACGCCCGAACAGCTGCCCGTAGAACAATATGAAGATCAGCTTGCCGAAAAGGTAAACCGCCTGACGTCGATGATGTCGGCCTTTAACGCGCCCGAAGTTGAAATCTTCCGTTCGCCGGTCAGCCACTATCGGATGCGTGCCGAGTTTCGCGTCTGGCACGATGGCGATGACCTCTACCACATCATCTTCGATCAGCAAACACGTGAAAGAATCCGTGTTAACAGCTTCCCGGCCGCCAGCGAGCTGATTAATCGCCTGATGCCACGATTACTGGCTACGCTGCGTGAAACGCAGGCGTTGCGCTTTAAGCTGTTCCAGATTGATTACCTTTCTACACAGAGTGGCCAGGTCGTGGTCTCCCTGCTGTATCACCGTAAGCTGGATGAAGTCTGGCAGCAGGCTGCAGAGCAACTACGCGATGCGCTGCGTGCTGAAGGATTTAACCTGCATCTGATTGGCCGCGCCACGAAAACCAAAATCTGTCTGGACCAGGATTTCGTGGATGAGTGCCTGACGGTGGATGGCCGGGAGATGATTTACCGCCAGGTCGAAAACAGCTTTACCCAGCCAAACGCCGCCATGAACGTGAAAATGCTGGAATGGGCGCTGGATACCACCCGTAACTCAAGCGGCGACCTGCTGGAACTGTACTGCGGCAACGGCAACTTCTCGCTGGCGCTGGCACGTAATTTCCGTCGGGTACTGGCTACCGAAATCGCCAAGCCTTCCGTCGCCTCGGCGCAGTACAATATTGCGGTAAATCAGATTGATAACGTACAGATCATTCGTATGGCGGCGGAAGAATTCACCCAGGCGATGAACGGGGAAAGAAGCTTTAACCGTCTGGAGGGGATCGATCTGAAGAGCTACGAGTGTGAAACCATCTTTGTCGATCCGCCACGCAGCGGTTTGGATGATGAAACGGTGAAAATGGTACAGGCCTACCCGCGCATCCTTTATATTTCCTGCAATCCTGAAACGCTGTGCAACAACCTCGCCACGCTGTCCGCCACTCATGATGTGACCCGCCTGGCGCTGTTCGATCAGTTCCCGTATACCCATCATATGGAATGCGGCGTACTGCTGACCCGGCGTTAAACAATCAGGGCGATCGAACGATCGCCCTGAAAATCAGCTGTTCTTACGCCCCCGCCACTTGCCCACAATCCAGAACACGACCGCTACCATCAAAATGGTCGGGATAAAGTTCGAACCGATATCCGGATACTCCGCCCGCACCATTGCGCTATAAAGCAGGATACCCAGCAGGAAGAACCCTGCGGCCAGTGAGGGCATACCATCAGGCATCGAACGATTCAGATAGCGCTGGTGCAGACTCCAGGCGGCAAGCCCCAGCGCAATAATCGGGAACATTGAAAAGGGTACTATCGAGCTAAAAAGTGCCGAAAAACTACCGTTAATGGAAAGCCCGGTTAAAAACGCCAGCAGCAGCGTTCCTTTGTCTCTGCCTGAAGCTAAACTCATGTCTCCACCTTTTTAATCGTTGGATGCCAGCGTCACAGCCAGTCTCTCCTGCTCACGGCGATACCAGTAATATGCCCCTTTCGAGATCATACGTAGCTGCAGTACCATCCGTTCTTCCAGCTGACGACGCTGTACGGCATCAATATCCAGTGCTTCTGCACCGGCGTTAAACACAATGATAACCATCGCTTCCGCCTGCGCTTCAGTGAAGCTGCGCGGCATGCGATTTTCTATTTCCAGATAATCCGCCAGTTCGGCGATAAAATGCTGTATTTCCCGGGCAACGGCGGCACGGAAGGCGGCTGATGTCCCTGAGCGCTCACGTAGCAGAAGGCGAAAGGCGTTAGGGTTATCGCCGATAAATTCCATGAAAGTTGACACGGAAGTACGAATAACGCTACCACCTTTGGCAATACGCTGACGAGCCTGTCGCATTAGTTGACGAAGCATTAAGCCGCTTTCGTCTACCATGGTTAATCCCAGTTCATCTACATCACGAAAGTGACGATAAAATGACGTCGGGGCAATTCCCGCCTCTCTGGCCACCTCGCGCAGACTCAGGCTGGCAAAGCTACGCTCGGCACTTAACTGACTGAATGCCGCCTCGATAAGTGACCGCCGTGTACGTTCTTTTTGCTGCGCTCTGACGCCCATTTTTGTGCCTGTTTAGCCTGCAAGTGGGCACTATAGCAAAAATTTCAGCGTACAGTGCCTCAAACTTTGTGACCGCCTGTTAACCTGAGAATTTGGCAAATGATGGCAAAAAAAGCGGTAAGAATTGGGAAGCTGGCCGCTGGATGTTAGGATATCGTTGTAAAATTGTTTTATAAAATAGGACGTATTGGTATGCAACAGTCTTATGATTACGACGCCATTATTATTGGTTCAGGCCCGGGCGGCGAAGGCGCTGCGATGGGGCTGGTGAAACAGGGAGCGCGCGTCGCAGTAATCGAGCGCTACCACAATATCGGCGGCGGGTGTACACATTGGGGAACGATTCCGTCGAAAGCACTGCGTCATGCCGTTAGCCGCATTATCGAGTTTAACCAGAACCCACTGTATAGCGACCACTCACGTCTCCTTCGCTCCTCCTTTGCCGACATTCTCAACCACACCGAGAACGTTATCAGTCAGCAAACCCGTATGCGTCAGGGATTCTATGAACGGAATCACTGTGAGATGTTCCAGGGCGATGCACGTTTCGTTGATGCCAACACCATCGAAGTAGAAAGCCCTGATGGTACAACCGAACGTCTGACCGCTGAGAAATTTGTTATCGCCTGTGGTTCACGCCCTTACCACCCGCCGGATGTTGATTTTACCCATCCACGGGTTTACGACAGCGATTCAATCCTCAATCTTCACCATGAGCCGGGCCATGTCATTATCTATGGTGCCGGGGTCATTGGTTGTGAATACGCTTCAATTTTCCGCGGTCTGAACGTCAAAGTTGATTTGATTAACACCCGCGACCGCCTGCTGGCCTTCCTCGATCAGGAAATGTCGGATTCGCTCTCGTACCACTTCTGGAACAGCGGCGTAGTTATCCGCCATAACGAAGAGTTCGAGAAAATTGAAGGGGTTGAAGATGGCGTGATTATGCATCTGAAATCCGGGAAGAAGCTGAAAGCGGACTGCCTGCTGTACGCCAACGGACGCACCGGTAACACCGACTCGCTGTCGCTGGAAAATGTCGGGCTGAAGGCTGATGGCCGTGGGCTACTGAAGGTCAACAGCATGTATCAGACCGCACAGCCGCATATCTACGCGGTTGGCGATGTGATTGGCTATCCAAGCCTGGCCTCCGCCGCCTACGATCAGGGCCGTATTGCCGCACAGGCTCTGATGAAAGGCGAAGCCAACGCGCATCTGATTGAAGACATTCCAACCGGTATCTACACCATCCCGGAAATCAGCTCCGTCGGCAAAACCGAGCAACAGCTGACGGCGATGAAAGTGCCGTATGAAGTGGGCCGGGCACAGTTCAAGCATCTGGCTCGTGCGCAGATTGTCGGGATGAACGTCGGCAGCCTGAAAATTCTGTTCCACCGTGAAACCAAAGAAATTCTGGGTATTCACTGCTTTGGTGAACGCGCGGCCGAGATTATCCATATCGGTCAGGCAATCATGGAACAGAAAAACGGTGGCAACACAATTGAGTACTTTGTGAATACCACCTTCAACTACCCGACCATGGCTGAGGCCTATCGAGTGGCTGCGCTGAACGGCTTAAATCGCCTGTTTTAAACCGCCAATCATCACGCCCTGCATATGCGTTCGGATCGCCTCTGCCAGCTGTTCATAACGGCCGCGCAGAGGTGATCCCGGACGATAAACCAGTGCGATGGTGCGCTGTGGTTCCGGCTTGTAGCAGGGCAGATAGCATACACCATCACGCACCCGCTCTTTCGGTACGGCCAGCGCAGGTAATAGCGTAATTCCGCTGCCCGCCGCCACCATGTTACGCAGCGTTTCCAGACTGGTTGCACGGAAATGCGTGTCCTCGTCCGCGCCCGCCTGGAAGCAGAAACCCATCGCCTGATCGCGCAGACAGTGACCGTCTTCAAGCATCAGCAGCCTCTCACCGGCCAGATCCGACATCGGAACACGATCGCGATCGTGCCACGGGTGATCCTGATACACCGCCAGCTTCATCGGCTCATCAAACAGCGGCACTTCAATAAACGCTTCCGACTCTTTCACCAGCGCAAGGATGGCGCAGTCCAGCTTACCGCTGTCGAGCTGTGCCAACAGTTGCTGCGTTTGCGCCTCGTGCAGATACATCTCCAGCTTAGGGAACGTTTTATGCAGAGACGGAATAATCTGCGGCAGCAAATAGGGGCCTACGGTCGGGATCAGGCCAATATGCAGCGGGCCGGACATCGCTTCACCCTGCTGGCTGGCCATCTCTTTCAGTACCTTGACTTCACGAAGTACAGTGCGCGCCTGATCCACCAGCAGAAGTCCTGCCTGGGTGAACAACACCTTACGGCTGGTACGCTCCAGCAACATCACACCCAGTTCATCTTCCAGCTTGCGGATCTGCCCACTGAGGGTCGGCTGGCTTACATGGCAGGCATCCGCTGCCCGACGAAAATGGCGGTGTTCCGCCAGTGAAACCAGATACTCAAGATCACGAATATTCATCTTATCCTCCTGACCACGATAGTTCGTGGCGATAGATAGGATAGCAATCAACGATTAGCCCTATCAACCCTCAATCATAATAATGTGTCCGTACACAAATAGCCCACCCGAAAATTAAACGATGAGGTCTTTACATGTTTGCAAGTCAGGAAGGTAAATCCATCCCAAAGGTCACTTTTCACACGCGACAGGGCGACAGCTGGGTTGATGTCACCACTGATGAGCTGTTCAAAGACAAAACGGTGATCGTCTTCTCCCTGCCCGGAGCCTTTACCCCAACCTGTTCCTCAAGCCACCTGCCGCGCTATAACGAACTGGCCGGCGTGTTTAAAAGCCATGGTGTGGACAGCATCCTCTGCGTATCCGTTAACGACACCTTCGTGATGAACGCGTGGAAAGCCGATCAGCATGCCGAGCACATCAATTTTATTCCTGACGGCAACGGTGATTTCACCCGCGGAATGGAAATGCTGGTAGAGAAAGCCGACCTTGGCTTCGGTCCGCGCTCATGGCGTTATTCCATGCTGGTACGCAACGGCGTGGTGGTCAAAATGTTCGTTGAGCCGAACAAGCCGGGCGACCCGTTTGAAGTGTCTGATGCCGATACCATGCTGCGCTATGTTGCGCCGGAATTTAAAGTGCAGGAGTCCGTTTCGCTGCTCACCAAGCCCGGCTGCCCGTTTTGCACCAAAGCCAAGCAGATGCTGCTGGATCGCGGTATTCAGTATGAAGAAATCGTGTTGGGCCAGGATGCCACTACCGTGAGCCTGCGCGCCATCACCGGCCGCGCCACCGTACCTCAGGTATTTATTGGCGGCCGCCATATTGGTGGCAGCGATGATTTAGAAAAGTTTTTTTCCGCATAATCCGGCAACGGTCATTCGTATAGAAAAGTCGGTTCTCTGAAGTGGTAAGCGTGATTTTTAATCAGCATATCATAGAGACTTTTAATTACTGACACTCATAATACTAAAAAGCACACCCAATCGGTGTGCTTTATTTTCTAAATTAATTAATTGCCTATCGAACCGCTGTTAATACCCTTCATGATCTCTTCAGACTGTTCGTATGAAGCGCTATCTGACTGAGTGAGCCCTTTAATAAAACCACCAGTAGCCCCAATACAGCCACCTATCACCATACCAACGCCGCTTCCGATGATTCCAAAGCCAAGCAGCCCACCACCATTACCGCCATTACGTCCACCAACAATGCTACCAGCCCACCCCGCAGTAGATGCCAGATTAATGGCACCGAGCAGACCAGCACCACTTACTTCAGATATTTCACGACTAGATAACTCTTTCATTTTAAATCTCCATCTCAAGTCAAAGTTATGTCCATATACAACTTGGATAGAATATTGATAAAAACGAATAAAAAAAATAGAAAATTATTTATTTTAAAAAAAACGTAAAAAAAATGTATCTGCGCACTTTTAATTACACAGATACATTGGGCAAATAAAGATTATTTAATACGCTGTTTCGAGTCAGTAATTGCCAACGATACCTGATGTGGAGAAACACCGCCTTTGGCGCTACGCTTATTCAGACATGACTGCAGTGACAGCGCCGGGTAAACATCATCACCGATAACGCTGCTGAATTTTTGCAGATCGGCCAGTTTCAATGCTTCCAGAGCTACGCCCTGTTTAATCGCTTCCACTACCGCTTTACCAACAATATGGTGCGCCTCACGGAACGGTACGCCTTTCGCCACCAGATAATCTGCCAGCTCGGTTGAGTTTGCATAACCCTGTTCTGCCGCTTCCTGGCAGCGTGGACGTTTCACCTGAATACCATCCAGCACCAGGGCTGCCATATGCAGGCAATCGTGCCAGGTATCCAACGCATCAAACAGGCCTTCTTTATCTTCCTGCATGTCTTTGTTGTACGCCAGCGGCAGGCCTTTCAACGTCATGCTCATGGCAGTCAGCGCGCCCTGCACACGGCCCACTTTGCCGCGGATCAGCTCCAGCGCATCAGGATTTTTCTTCTGTGGCATCAGTGAAGAGCCAGACGTTACACGATCGGACAGCTCAACAAAACCTGCTTCTCCAGTGTTGAAAAAGATCAGATCTTCAGCAAAACGCGAAAGGTGGATCATGCCGATTGAAGCATCGGACAGCAGCTCCAGCACATGGTCGCGGTCGGAAACAGTATCCAGACTGTTACGAGTGGCAGAAGCAAAACCTAACCAGCCAGCCAGCTGCTCGCGATCGATCTCATAAGCCGTACCCGCCAGCGCACCGCAGCCCAGCGGGCTGACGTCCAGGCGTTTTAACGTATCCTGCAGACGGCTTTCATCGCGGGCCAGCATTTCAACATACGCCAGGCACCAGTGCGCAAAGGTCACCGGTTGCGCACGCTGCAGATGGGTATAACCCGGCATCACCGCGTCCTGGTTTGCTTCTGCGGTGGCCACCAGCGCCCGCTGGAATTCGCGAACCGCAGTCAACAGCTCACTAACCTGCAGTTTGCACCACAGTTTCAGGTCGGTTGCGACCTGATCGTTACGGCTACGGCCGGTGTGGAGTTTTTTACCCAGCGCGCCGACCTTATCAATCAGTTTGCCTTCCACCCAGCTGTGAATATCTTCGGCGTCGCTTTCCACAATTTGCTGCGGATTCGCGCGCACTTCTTCCAGCAGAACATTCAGCGCGCTTTCCAGCTGCTGCTGCTCTTCTACGGTTAATACATTGACCGTCACCAGCGCTTTGGACCAGGCAACGGAACCGGTGATGTCCTGCTCTGCCAGACGATAGTCGAAGCGCAGTGAATCATTAAACAGTTTGAAACGTTGATCTGCTGCCTGCGTAAACCGCCCACCCCAAAGTGCCATGCTCAGTACTCCATTCAGAAATTATGCAAGAGGCGGCACGGGTGCCGCACTCTGGAAATCAGGCAGGAGCGAGGCACGCCTCGCCCACCGCGACCAAATTAATTACTTTTTCTCGTTCAGCGCACGAATGCGTGAAGAGAGGGAGAACAGACGGATAAAGCCGCCCGCGTGACGGTGATCGTACACTTCGTCTTCGCCGAAGGTGGCGAACTCTTCAGAGTACAGGCTGTTGGCAGATTTCTTCTGAATCGCCGTCACCTGGCCTTTGTACAGCTGCAGTACCACTTCGCCGTTCACTTCTTCAGCCAGTGCTTCTGCAGATGCTTGCAGAGATTTACGCAGCGGTGCGAACCAGCGACCATCGTAAACAACGTAGGACATTTCCAGGCCCAGCTGCTCACGCCATTTGAAGCTGTCGCGGTCCAGAACCAGCTGCTCAACGGCACGCAGCGCGTTAACCATAATGGTACCGCCCGGGGTTTCGTAGCAGCCGCGAGACTTAATGCCGACCAGACGGTTTTCTACGATATCGATACGACCCACGCCGTGACGTGCACCGATCGCATTCAGTTTGTCCAGGCAGCCGAACGGCGTTAACGCTTCACCGTTAACCGCTACTACACGACCTTTCTCAACGACAATGGTCACCTGTTCAGGCTGATCCGGCGCTTCCAGTGGATCGACGGTCCACACCCAGCAATCTTTGTTCGGTGCGTTCCACGGGCTTTCCAGCACGCCGCCTTCGGTAGAGATATGCCATGCATTTTCATCACGGCTGTAGATTTTTTCCAGCGACGCGGTGGTCGGGATATTGCGCTCTTTCAGGTAGTCCAGCAGCGCTTCACGGGAACGCAGGTTCCACTCACGCCATGGCGCAACCACTTTCAGCTGTGGAGCCAGCGCGGTGTAGGTGGTTTCGAAACGCACCTGGTCGTTACCTTTGCCGGTCGCACCGTGACACAGCGCATCTGCGCCCACTTTCAGCGCCAGCTCAACCTGGGCTTTAGCGATGATTGGACGCGCCATAGAAGTCCCCAGCAGGTAGGTGCCTTCATACAGAGCGCCGGTTTGCAGCACCGGATAAACGTATTCGCTGATGAACTCTTCACGCAGGTCAACCACATGGCACTCAGACGCACCGGACTGCAGCGCTTTCTGCTCAACGCCTTCCAGATCGCCACGTTCCTGGCCGATATCCGCCACGAAAGCGACCACTTCACAGCCGCCGTAGTTCTCTTTCAGCCATGGAATAATCGCAGAAGTATCCAGACCGCCGGAGTAAGCCAGTACGATTTTTTTGATGCTTTTGTCTTGCATGATGATTCCTTGAAAACGTTTCTAATTAAGCGAGGATACGGGTGCCAATGGACACGCCGCTAAATAAGGTTGGCAGCTGCTCGGCATGACGCCAGCTGGCGATGTCCACCGGGCGGCCCAGGGTACGGGCGGCATCCAGTGCGGCATTCACCTTGACGATCATTCCATCGGTAATCACACCGTCGGCGATCAGCTGCTCGGCTTTTTCAGCCGTCATCTCTTCAATTCGCTGCTTGTTGGCATCGAGGATACCGCTCACGTCGGAGAGCAGAATCAGATCGGCACCCAGCGTCGCGGCCAGCGCCGTCGCAGCCTGATCGGCATTGACGTTCATCAGCAGGCCATCCTGGGTAATGCCGATTGAGCTGACAACCGGCAGGAAACCTGCACCCAGCAGCGTATTAATCAGCACCGGTGAACCCGGGGTAGCCTGTCCCACATGACCAAGTTCTTCATCAAACTGAGCAACATTAACACTTCCGCCGTCACCCAGACACAGGCCAACGGCATCAATACCGTGTTTTTTCGACCAGGCTAGCAAAGTTTTGTTGGCGGTACCGGCCAGCGCACCGGTAATGATGTCTATCTGATCGGCAGGCGTAACGCGCAGGCCATTTTTCTTTTTCACCGGCAGGGACAGCTTGTTCATCAATTCATCTACCAGGCAGCCGCCACCGTGCACAATCAGCAGCTGACGCGAATGGGTTGCACGATAGCTCACCAGCGCATCGAACAGACGCTCCAGCGCCTCTTCACTATCCAGCAGCACACCACCCAGTTTGATAATTAACGGATTGGTCATCAGAGAGTAACTCGCTTTAAATATGTGACTACGTTGCAGAATGCGGTTATGTTCACTTTGGCTGTCCAAGCCAAATGGTGGAAAAATTATCGGTTTCCATCCGCTCGTCGTTAATGTATTTTTATTCACTATTAATGCATGAATATTGATACTATCCTAACCTAAGGACTGTCAACAGTGAAGACAACATTACCACCTTTTATTGAGATATACCGCCAGCTGATTGCTACGCCATCAATCAGCGCCACCGACAGCGCGCTCGATCAGAGCAATGAAACTTTAATCAATTTGCTTGCGGGCTGGTTCCGCGATATTGGCTTCACTGTTGAAGTTCAGCCCGTTCCTGGCACACGCAATAAATTCAATATGTTAGCGAAAAGTGGGCTCGGTGCTGGCGGACTGCTGCTGGCTGGTCATACTGACACCGTACCTTTCGACGACGGCCGCTGGACGCGTGACCCGTTTACACTGACCGAACATGACAACAAACTGTACGGACTGGGCACCGCCGACATGAAAGGCTTTTTCGCCTTCATCTTAGATACGCTGCGTGAAGTTGATGTGTCCGCGCTGAAAAAACCGCTGTATATCCTGGCAACGGCGGATGAAGAAACCACCATGGCCGGCGCCAAATTCTTCTCAGAAACCACCAGCCTGCGCCCTGACTGCGCGATCATCGGCGAGCCAACATCGCTGAAGCCGGTCCGCGCCCATAAAGGCCACATCTCCAACGTTATCCGTATTCAGGGCCAGTCCGGCCACTCCAGCGATCCGGCTCGCGGCGTTAACGCCATTGAGCTGATGCACGAGTCAATTACCCAGCTAATGGAGCTGCGTAACACGCTGAAAACGCGCTACAACCACAGCGGCTTCGCCATTCCTTACCCCACCATGAACCTGGGCCATATCAACGGCGGCGACGCGGCAAACCGCATCTGCGCCTGCTGCGAGCTGCATATGGATATCCGCCCGCTGCCGGGGCTGACGCTGAGCGATCTTGATGGGCTGCTGAATGAAGCGCTGGCGCCGGTGAGTGAGCGCTGGCCGGGCCGCCTGACCGTGGGTGAACTGCATCCGTCGATCCCAGGCTACGAGTGCCCGCGCGAACATCAGCTGGTGCAGGTGGTGGAAAAACTGCTCGGTACCGAAACCGAGGTGGTGAACTACTGTACCGAAGCGCCATTTATTCAGGAAATCTGCCCGACGCTGGTGTTAGGACCGGGTTCAATTAACCAGGCGCATCAGCCGGATGAATTTATCGATACGGCGTTTATTAAACCAACTCGCGAATTGATTACACAGGTTGTGCATCACTTTTGCTATCACTGAGGCGAAAAATGGGGCAATCGACTGCAAAAACAGCTGTTTGCCTCTGATTTCGATTATTCGGGACGATAAGAATAACTTATCTCGCTCCGGTGTAATTAAATTTCATAAATTCTCGTTATTTAGCGGCACGATCCGGCAAATTTAAGTCAATTGACGAATGGTTATTAACGTGGCTAGATAAAAGGCTGCGTTATACCCACAAGGGTGAAATAAAGTTACAAGTACAAGAAAGAGGGTGTCAGGGGTCATATGAACGAACAATATTCCGCAATGCGAAGTAATGTCAGTATGCTCGGCAAGCTGCTCGGGGATACCATCAAGGATGCACTGGGAGAGAACATTCTCGATCGGGTGGAAACTATCCGTAAGCTCTCTAAGTCATCACGTGCGGGAAATGATGCCCACCGTCAGGAGCTGTTATCAACGCTGCAAAATCTGTCCAACGATGAGCTGCTGCCTGTGGCGCGCGCTTTCAGTCAGTTCCTGAATCTGACCAACGTTGCCGAGCAATACCACACCATTTCGCCGAAGGGCGAAGGGGCGAACCATCCGGAAATGCTGGCGAAAACCTTTGAACGCCTGAAACAACAGCCGGACCTGACCGAAGCTAACATTCGCGAGGCGATTGAATCCCTGTCGCTGGAATTAGTTCTGACCGCTCACCCAACGGAAATCACCCGTCGTACGCTGATCCACAAACTGGTTGAGGTGAACAACTGCCTTAAGCAGCTGGATCACAACGATCTTTCTGACTATGACCGCGCGCAAATCATGCGCCGTCTGCGCCAGCTGGTTGCTCAGGCCTGGCACACTGATGAAATTCGCAAATACCGTCCGTCACCCATTGATGAAGCCAAATGGGGCTTTGCGGTGGTCGAGAACAGCCTGTGGGAAGGTGTACCTCACTTCCTGCGCGAGTTAAACGAGCAGGTTGAAGAGTCCTTCGGCTATACCCTGCCGGTTGATTTCGTTCCGGTACAGTTCACCTCCTGGATGGGCGGCGACCGCGACGGAAATCCCAACGTGACCGCTGATATTACCCGCCACGTGCTGCAGCTGAGCCGCTGGAAAGCCACCGACCTGTTCCTGCGCGATATCGCCGTGCTGATCTCAGAGCTGTCGATGTCCGAATGTACGCCGGAAGTGCGCGAGCTGTGCGGCAATCAGGAAGCGCAGGAGCCGTACCGCGAGATTATGAAAAATCTTCGCAGCCAGCTGACCAGCACCCAGGCTTACCTGGCGCGCCGCCTGAAAGGCGAGCGTTTACCGCGTCCGGCAGACCTGTTGATCTCCAACGATCAGCTGTGGGAACCGCTGCACACCTGCTACCAGTCACTGCAGGCCTGTGGGATGGGCATTATTGCCAACGGCCAGCTGCTGGACACCATGCGCCGCGTGAAGTGCTTCGGCGTTCCGCTGGTGCGCATCGATCTGCGCCAGGAAAGTACCCGCCACACCGAAGCTATCGCTGAAATCACCCGCTATCTGGGCCTTGGCGACTACGAAAGCTGGTCAGAATCCGACAAACAGGCCTTCCTGATCCGCGAGCTGAATTCCAAACGTCCGCTGCTGCCTCGCAACTGGGAGCCAAGCGCCGACACCAAAGAAGTGCTGGATACCTGCCGTGTAGCCGCCGATGTGCCGAAAGGTTCGATCGCCGCTTACGTTATTTCGATGGCGAAAACACCGTCCGACGTGCTGGCCGTCCACCTGCTGCTGAAAGAAGCCGGTATTTCTTACACCCTGCCGGTTGCTCCGCTGTTTGAAACCCTGGACGACCTGAATAACGCTAACGATGTGATGAGGCAGCTGCTGAATATCGACTGGTATCGCGGCATTATTCAGGGCAAACAGATGGTGATGATTGGTTATTCTGATTCCGCCAAAGATGCGGGTGTGATGGCCGCTAGCTGGGCACAGTACCAGGCTCAGGACGCACTGATCAAAACCTGTGAGAAAGCCGGGATTACCCTGACGCTGTTCCACGGACGCGGCGGCAGTATCGGCCGTGGCGGTGCCCCTGCGCACGCAGCCCTGCTGTCTCAGCCTCCGGGCAGCCTGAAAGGCGGCCTGCGCGTCACCGAACAGGGTGAGATGATCCGCTTTAAGTTTGGTCTGCCGGAAGTCACCATCAGCAGCCTGTCGCTGTATACCGGTGCGATCCTGGAAGCCAACCTGCAGCCACCACCGGAGCCAAAAGTCGAATGGCGCAGCATCATGGATCAGCTCTCCGATGTGTCCTGTAAAATGTATCGCGGCTACGTGCGCGAGCACGCTGACTTCGTCCCTTACTTCCGCTCGGCCACGCCGGAGCTGGAGCTGGGTAAACTGCCGCTGGGTTCACGTCCGGCCAAGCGTCGCCCGACCGGTGGCGTTGAGTCGCTGCGCGCCATTCCGTGGATCTTTGCCTGGACGCAGAACCGCCTGATGCTGCCAGCGTGGCTGGGTGCCGGAGCCGGACTGCAGCAGGCGATGGAAGAAGGCCACCAGGAACAGCTGGAAACCATGTGCCGCGACTGGCCGTTCTTCTCTACGCGCCTGGGCATGCTGGAGATGGTGTTCTCTAAAGCGGACCTCTGGCTGGCGGAGTACTACGATCAGCGTCTGGTGGAAGAGTCTCTGTGGCCGCTGGGCAAACAGCTGCGTGACCAGCTGGATTCCGATATCAAAGCGGTACTGACCATCGCTAACGACTCGCATCTGATGGCCGACCAGCCGTGGATTGCTGAATCTATCGCACTGCGTAACGTCTATACCGACCCGCTGAACGTGCTGCAGGCTGAACTGCTGCACCGCTCGCGCCAGCAGGAAGCTGATGGCGGTGAAGTCGATGCACGCGTGGAGCAGGCGCTGATGGTGACTATCGCCGGCGTGGCGGCAGGCATGCGTAACACCGGCTAAGTTGCAAGGGCGGGAGATCCCGCTCTGTTAATACTTCACAGGTATAAAACAGGACGCTGAGCGTCCTGTTTCAGAGTGCCGACTACCCCCACTTTTTAATGTGGGGTTCTTCTTTTTTAGCGATCACAAGCCGCGATCGCGATATTTTTCTGTAACCCCGTCATTTGAACATTCTACCCACTCAGGGCACCTTTCAGCTCTTCCCAGCTCGCTTTCAGCCACACATAAACACAATAAATCAGCACCATTTTATTCATACGGGAATATAAGCATGGTTAAATACAACGAAAAAAATAACAACGCCATCAAGTGTTATGATATATATTTCTTATTCCACACCTGCACCATTAGTAATGCCATGTTGAGTATTCATTACCTCTATAGCACCTTCACGGACTAAAGCGGTGCAAGAGCCTTTTATCTGAACTCCATTTCCACCGTATAAAAATAAATAATCTGGTAAAGAAATTAGTAAATTCTTATGTTGTTAAGATCCTATTCTTCTGGTCTTTCAGGTAGAATTTTAACAATGATGTATACTACAACCACACTAACAGCTATATATATAAATCGTTCATACCATGTTTCAAAGTGGAAGAACCAATAAATACATAAAAAAACTAAAATGCCACCAAGCAAGGAAACAGAGTATTCTAAGAAACTATGAAATACTTGCTTCCCCAATGATAATTTTTTAGTTTTATCATCTGCCATGATTAACCTCTTTTTCAACAAGGTCCAGAATCTGATTGAATGCCGCTTCTCCTTGTGTTCTTCTAACCCTTAACGCTTCAACAAAGGGGTGTAAAGCCGGTTCAACAAGGAAATAAAGGAAATCGTAGTTTCTTTGACGCAATGTGTAATATATTTCTGGATCGGCGCTTTGAAGCCGTTGGGATGTGTATATACTACGTTCAGCCATACCGCCAGCTAACAGAGTATTGCCGGCTATACCACCACGTAGAGCGACCATGAGAGAGCTTCTTTGAGCTATAGAAGTTGCTATTTTTTTTGATATTATAGAATTGGTAATAGCTCGCCCAACTACTGATGCCCCAATCTTAGCGTAGATACCATCCCTTTTTTTCTCTGGAACATATTGATTGAATTTATTCAATACTGTTTCAATCGTTCTGAAAAAATTTTCATTTTGAAGAATACCAAAACGAATAGCATTAATTAGTCTAATCCGTTCTGTTCCCCTATTGTATCTGGAGTCAGTATCTATATAACCATAGGCCAGATAACCCAAATCCTGGGGAACCGATAAAACACCGTGAAAAAATCCTACTGCTGTTTCAGGTGAGATAATGATCTGTACTATATATCTATGTAAGTACTCATGAAGATTCCATTCCTACCGTTTTATGTAGTCTAAAGGCAAACTGAGCGCAAACCAAACAAAAACAAGCAGTATATATTGATACAAACTATAATACTGTCTGTGGTGAAATCTTAACCCGGTTTACAGCGTATCAGGCCACGTTTGCATTCGCACCGGGGCGAACGCCCAGCGTATGACAGATGGCGTAGCTCATCTCTGCGCGGTTCAGCGTGTAGAAATGGAAGTCTTTCACCCCTTCACGGCTCAGGATCTTCACCATATCCATCGCAATATTGGCACCGACCATTTTGCGGGTTTCGGCATCATCATCCAGCCCTTCAAACATGCTGGTCATCCAGCCCGGTACACGCACGTTAGTCATGGTGGCAAAGCGCTGCAGCTGTTTGAAGTTAGATACCGGCAGAATACCCGGTACGATCTCAACATCAATTCCGGTTGACACACAGCGATCGCGGAAGCGCAGATAGCTTTCTACATCAAAGAAGAACTGAGTAATCGCCCGATTCGCACCGGCATCGATTTTACGTTTCAGGTTAATCAGGTCAGCCTGAGCACTTTTCGCTTCAGGATGCACTTCCGGATAGGCCGCAACGGAAATATCAAAATCACCCACCTCTTTCAGCAGCGCTACCAGGTCAGCCCCGTACATTTCAGGCTTGCCGCTGCCCGGAGGCAGATCGCCGCGCAGGGCAACGATATGGCGGATACCGTTATTCCAGTAGTCCTGTGCGATAGTACGCAGCTCTTCACGGGTGGCATCGACACAGGTGAGATGCGGTGCAGCTTCCAGACCGGTACGATCTTTAATGCCTTTAATGATGCTGTGGGTGCGGTCGCGCTCGCCGGAGTTGGCTCCGTAGGTGACGGAGACAAACTGCGGCTTCAGGCTGCTCAGACGATCGATAGAGCTCCAGAGGGTATTTTCCATTTCAGCGGTGCGCGGCGGGAAGAACTCAAAAGAGACATTAATCTGCCCGTTTATCTCGGCCAGACTCTGATTTAGTGCTTCGCGCTGATTTGCATGGAAAAAACTCATACCCGTTACCTCATCGATCGCCATTGATTCTGTCGCCGTTAAACGTCTATCCATTTAGACGTCCAGACATTCAAAATGACGGAAATTGTACATTCAGTCAACAGTTAGATGTTGACATGCCGTGACAAATCCTCAATGAAGATGAGGGAAATTCATGATGCGTTAATCAGTAAAATTCAATGGCTCAGGCCGGCTGGATAGCAGAGCCTGTCACCCTTATGAGCTATGCTGCTCAATGGCGTGTGAGTGATGCAAGAATGGGGTCTTTTTTGCGGATTAATGGCCCGGAGAAACCACTCGTCGCCAGTACAAAGACTTTTCGCTACCAGCAGAATAATCTATTAAAATAATGTGCAGTGCCGTATCCCAAATTCATACGGCCGCTGGAGGCCTGCTTCCCATTTTATCTACTTAGCAGGCGTCCATGCCTGTTTTCATTCCTTTATTAAACAGAACGTGCTGATGATATTCGGCCACCAGCACGCTGTTAACGCTACAGCAGCTGCGCCAGCCGGTTCAGATCCGACTGAATGGCTCCGGCGGTCACATCACGACCGGCACCCGGACCGCGGATCACCAGCGGATTATCGCGGTACCAGCGGCTTTCAATAGCAAAGACGTTATCGCACGGTAGCAGCGCAGCGAGCGGATGATCGGCGCGGACGGCCTCCACGCCAACGCGGGCCTTACCGTTGGCATCAAAGCGCGCCACATAACGCAGCACCAGTCCCATCTCCTGAGCCGCCTCATAACGTTGCAACATCTGCTCGTTAAGCGTGTCGCCGTTTTCGAAGAAATGATCCACCGAGCCCGCCTGGCATCCCGCCGGAACCAGCGACTCTACGCGAACATGATCCGGTTCGATGTCGTAACCGGCTTCACGCGCCAGGATTACCAGCTTACGCATCACGTCCTGGCCAGACAGATCGACGCGCGGATCGGGCTCGGTCAGCCCCTGCTGCCATGCCTGGTCTACCAGTTCGGTAAACAGCACCGTGCCGTCAAACTGCAGGAACAGCCAGGAAAGCGTACCGGAGAAGATCCCGCTGATCGCCAGAATACTGTCGCCGCTTTCGCGCAGGTCACGCACCGTGTGGTTCACCGGCAGCCCGGCCCCCACGGTGGCGTTGTACAGCCACTGGCGCCCGGTTTTTGCAAAGGCATCGCGAATTTGACGATAGGCGTCGCTGCTTGATGCGCCTGCGACTTTGTTTGCACCAATCACATGGAAACCGTAGCTGGCGAAATCCAGATACTGCGCGGCCAGTGATTCACTGGCGGTCACGTCCAGCACTACGAGGTCGTCAAACGGGTGGGCCCGCATCCACAAGAACAGCGATTCCTGATCCTGCTCTACCGCTTCCTCTTCAAAGAACGCCAGCGCCCGACTGGCTTCCAGCCCGTCGTAGCTCAGCAGGCTGCGGCGGCTGTTCACTACGCCTGCCAGAATAAATTCAAAGCCGGTACGCGCAGAAAGAGTCTCCTGCTCGCGAGCAAACAGTTCCAGCCAGCGTGAACCGATGTTCCCTTTGCCAAACAGTACCAGGCCGATGCGTTTCTCTGCGCGGAACAGGGTCTGGTGCAGGCCGCGAATCAGATGCTCGGTTGGGCCGACGCGCAGCACCGCCACCAGGCTAATGCCCTCTTCCGACTGCCAGATAAACTCAACCGGCTGGTCTTTCATCTGCTGCCAGAAACGGTGGCTGTGCAGCGGATTACGACACACGCCCGCCCCAACCATCGCCACCAGCGCCATTCCTTCCCGCAGCTGTAAACGTCCCGGCAGCGCAGCATCTTCCAGCAGCGCTAACGCACTGTTGACCACTTCTGAGGTGTAACACAGCTGAAGCAGACTGCGATCGGGATGAACTCCCGTCGCCAGCGGACGAACCTGGGCACGTTTGAGCAGATGGTCGATTTCCTTATGCACCGTCGCGAAGTCATGGTGCGCAGGGACATGGAACTCAATCAGACAAACATCATCATGGCTGGTCACAATGCGCGCTCCGGTCCCGGAGGCCAGAACGCGTTCAATACGGGTTGATCCCTGTTCAGGCTGATAGCTACAGCGCAGCTGCAGATCGATATCGCTGTTGGATACTGGCTGCAGTGTACGCGTGTGCAATACCGGTGCGGCGAGGCGCGCCAGCTCACTGGCCTCGTCCAGACGCAGCAGCGGCAGCAGGCAGGCATCCTTCACCTTACGCGGGTCGGCACTGTACACACCGGCCACATCGCTCCAGATGGTCACGCGCGACACGCCGGCCAGTGAACCAATCTGGGTTGCGGAATAGTCACTGCCGTTGCGTCCCAGCAGCACCGTTTCACCGGCATCGTTGGCGCAGATAAAGCCGGTGACCACCAGACGCTGCGAGGGATGCTGAGCGATAAGCTGCTGAAGCAGCAGCAGTGATTTACCTTCATCGACCTGCGGCTGTGCAGCGCGCTCGGCGCGCAGAAAATCACGTGCATCCAGCCAGCTGGCATCAATATCGCGCTGCCTCAGCACGGCCGACATCAACCGTGCTGACCAGATTTCACCGTGTCCAACCACTTCCGCATAGACGACATCGTTGATGACACCGTCGAGCAGCGCAGCCAGTTTTTCCAGATCGTAAATAAATTCAGCAATGAGCGGGTCGGCGGTTTCCGGCGGTAACAGGCTGCTAATCAGCTCGCTCTGATAACGGCGCAGAGCCTGCTGAACCTGATGTGCAGACAGTCGATCGCTCTGACTCAGTTTGAGCCAGCTGATCAACTGGTTAGTGGTGCTTCCTGCAGCAGAAACGACCATCAGGTCACCCGGCTGGCTGTACTCCGCCACGATACCGGCAACGCGCTGATAGCATTTGGCATCCGCCAGGCTACTGCCACCAAATTTGTGTAACTGCCGTGAACTGCCCACCTCTGTCACTGCTGAATGACTCATGCTTACCTCTTGGCCGCAATCTGGAATGCATTATCCAGATCGGCGATTAAATCTTCGTGATCCTCAATTCCTATCGAAATACGCAGCAGCGTTTCGGAAATTCCTGCCGCGGCACGGGCTTCTGCCGACATTCCGGCATGCGTCATCGTTGCAGTATGCGAAATCAGGCTTTCCACTCCACCCAGCGACTCCGCCAGGGTAAACAGCTCCAGCGCCTTGAGGAAACGGCGCAGCGTTGCTTCATCGCCATCAAACTCAAAGCTTAACATCGCACCAAAGCCTTTCTGCTGCTTCACCGCGAACTGATGTCCTGCGTTTTCCGGTAGAGAAGGATGATACAACTTTTTCACCAGCGGTTGTTGTTTCAGATACTCAACAATCGCCAGTGCATTACGCTGTGCCGCCGCAATACGTGGATTAAGCGTGCGCAGACCGCGCAGGAGCAGGTAGCTGTCAAACGCCGCGCCGGTTACGCCAATATTATTCGCCCACCATGCAAGGTCCGTCGCATGCTGCGGATCTTTTGAAATCACCGCGCCGGCAACTACATCAGAGTGGCCGTTAAGGTATTTAGTACAGGAATGGAGCACCAGGTCTGCACCCAACGCCAGCGGATTCTGCAGTGCCGGGCTGAGGAAGGTGTTATCCACCACGCTGATCGCCCCGGCTTCTTTCGCCGCCTGACAGATCGCGGCAATATCCACTACGCGCAGCAGCGGATTACTCGGGCTTTCAATCAGCACCAGCTTCGGCTTTTCAGCCAGTGCAGCCTGAAGTGCGGCTTCATCACCCTGATCGACAAACTTCACCCGATAAGCACCGCGTTTGCTCAGGCTGTCAAAAAGACGATAGCTGCCACCGTAACAGTCGTGCGGAGCGACCAACAGGTCACCCGGCTTCAGGAATACGGTACACACCAGATGCACCGCGGCCATACCGGTATTGGTCAGTACGGCACCCACACCCCCTTCCAGCTCCGCCAGTGCATGCTGTACCACATCGCGGGTCGGATTCCCGCGGCGCGAATAATCGTGCGCGCGCGGCTCGTTGAAATCGAGAAAGTTATAGGTACTGGACAGGTGAATCGGTGGGACAACGCAGCCATATTGCTCGTCATCATTCAATCCGCTGCGTACTGCGATGGTTGCCTGTTTACGCGTCATGGTGCATAAATTCCTGCTGAAGAAGTTGAAGGACTATAGAGTAAACAGGGTGAATATAGCCGTCAATACATCTGGACATCTAAATGTCTTTGCGTATAGATTGAGCAATGGGCCAATAACCGCTAAAATTATGCCGATATCCCCCACAGAAAGTTGTGTTATCGCTGTGTGATACACACCAACTTCGGGCATAATTGGCCGAATTTCGGCATTTCTCATTTAAATATTGATTATGACTAAGGTAACCCATGGCTGAATGGAACGGCGAATATATCAGCCCTTACGCTGAACACGGTAAGAAGAGCGAACAGGTAAAGAAAATCACGGTATCTATTCCGTTGAAAGTGCTCAAAATTTTGACCGACGAACGCACCCGTCGCCAGGTGAATAACCTGCGTCATGCCACCAACAGTGAACTGCTGTGTGAAGCATTCCTGCATGCGTTCACCGGTCAGCCTTTGCCTGATGATGTGGATCTGCGTAAGGAACGTAGCGACGAGATCCCTGAAGAAGCAAAAGCGATTATGCGCGAAATGGGCGTCGATCCCGACACCTGGGAGTATTAATTCGCCGCAAACAGCTCGGTTATTCGGTCGAGCACCTGATTTAAAATCGGGTGCCCGGCCTGCTCCGGCTGCCAGATGGCTACCATCGCATGCACTATCCCGCTGCTGCCCATTTCGGTTTCAATCCGTTCAATCTGACTTTTTCTTTCCTCCAGCACATGGACGGGCAGAAAAGCCCAACCAGCCCCCTTCTCCAGTAAAGACTCCAGCAGAACGGCATCATTCACAAACTGCACGCGATCGGCAATCTGCAGGCGACGCGCCAGGTGGTCTTCCAGACCCTTATTCGGGATCAGTTGATTGCAGGCCGTCAACGACAGCTGGCTGACGGGCCGATGCGCGAACAGCGAGGGGCTGGCATATACCCCCATTTCGATACTGCCCACTGCGCGCCACTTAAAACGCTCGCTCACTGACTTGTTCACCGCCTGATAGATGCCAATATCGCTTTCGCCCTTTTGCAGCGCCTGCTCGGCATCCTGGCGATCCTGGTTGCAGAGATTGAGCTGAACGCCCTGGCAACGGCACTCCTCCGCCAGAGTGGCAAGCAGCATACGCGGAGTGAAAATATCGTAACTGAGCGTCAGCGTTTGCGGCGGTTGCTTCTGCTGCTGCATGGCCAGATAGCTGAACGCCTGAGCCTCGTGTAAAAACAGCCGTGCCCGGCGATAAAGCAGTCTACCGCGCTCGGTCAGCGCAAACGGCCGACAGTGGCGATCGAACAGGGCGTAGCCCAGATCCAGTTCCAGGTAGTCCAGTAGCTCGCTGACGGTCGTGCGGTCTTTGTTCATCCGCCTGGCGGCGTGCGTAATGCTGCCTGACTCCACCACGCAGGCAAACGCTTCGATCTGCGCCAGTGAAAAATTGATGGTCATAAGCTCCCTGCTTAAAAAATACCGTGGGGGAAATTCCCTCAGTCACTGACTCTTTCCTTTTAAGCATTCTGACTATGCTGGCCATCAGTGAGCAAAAGGAGAAATAAGATGAATAAAACATTGTCCAGCCTGGTGGCTGTCGCCCTGGGCGCATCCCTGACCATCGCAACAATCGGCAGCGCCAGCGCCTGCACCCGCGCGTTTTTAAATTCCTATCCCGGCTATATGATCAGCGCCCGTAATCTTGATTTCTTTGGCCCGGTTGACCCCTCCCTGGTGATCACGCCGAAAGGTGTCAAGCATACCGGCAGCCATGGACCCGGTGCGAAACAGTGGACAACGCGCTACGGCAGTGTAGTGATTTACGCCGATGGTGTTTTTCCAATGGATGGCATGAACGAGAAAGGACTGGCCGGACACACGCAATATTACACCAACGGTAAGCAGGTCCAGGCGAACAACCAGGATAAGCCCGAGCTGGACAGCCGTGCATGGCTCAGCTACTTACTCGACAATTTCGCCACGGTTGATGAGGCGGTGAAAGGGTTACAGGATGTTCATCTGGTCGCCAGAAAACTGCCGATTGATTACGCGTCGGATACGAAACATATCGCGCTGGAAGACGTCACCGGTGACTCAGCAATCATTGAAATCGACAACGGTAAGGTCAACATTTACCACAACCGCGACTACCGCGTGATGACCAATCCACCATCATACGATCGCCAGCTGGAAAATCTGAAAAAATATCAGGGTGTCGATGAAAACCACATTCCCGGTACGCAAAGCGCGGAAGACCGTTTTGTACGCACCAGTATCGGTATAAAAAACATCCCACAGCCGGATAATAAAGCACAGGCTCAGGGATTTATTCTGTCGGTAGTCAACAATGCGGCATTCCCGATTAACTACCCGGACGCCAGCGATCCGATGGTGAAATCAATCACCGATGCGTACGCAAAATATTCGAAGTTCCCACAGGAGAATAAAGGTACGTCAACCTACTGGACGACCATTGCCGACCTCAGCCACGGCGAATATCACTTTAAATCGGTCTTCGCACCGTCGGAAGTGATGGTCAAGCTGAAAGAGATTAACTTCTCGGCGGGTCAACCGGTAAAACGTATCGACCATCTGCAGAACTATGCGCAAAAAGGTTGGCAGGGTGACGTGCTGAAATACGCTACGGCCTCCTGATTCCAGAGACCAAAAAACCAGCCTGAGCTGGTTTTTTTGTTCGTGCATCCGAAACGTTGACTGTTTCTGACTGACTGCTTATTTGCTGCCAGGGATGCTGAAACGCTTGTTGAAGCGGTCAACGCGTCCACCGGTAGCAACATCACGCTGCTTGCCAGTGTAGAACGGGTGACATTCGCCACAAACGTCCAGGTTCAGATCGCGACCGGCAGTAGAACGAGTTTTGATTTCGTTACCGCAAGAACATTTAGCAGTAATTTCAACGTAATTTGGGTGAATACCTTTTTTCATGGGAAACCTCAGTTAAGGCCGTGTCGCTCTCCCGCGCCAGGAATTTTCCTGCACCGGCACCACACGAAGATTAATAGTCAGGTGATATACCCAAACCTCGAAGGTTATGGGCATCTCGATACAAAATACCGTATCAACGGCGGCGAATTATACAGAAATTAACCGTCCGCTGCAATCCTATCCGCACATTGCGAACGACACAGTGTACACTAAATGGCCCTGCTTTTCACCCGGATGAAGCCATGCCCGTTGTTCAGGTCGCACTGCCCGTTCCACTTGCCCGCAACTTTGATTATTTGTTGCCTCCCCACCTCTGCCACGCCGTTCCCGGTGGCCGCGTCAGCGTGCCGTTCGGCAAACGTAAAGCAATTGGCGTCGTGGTCAGCATTGGCGAACACAGCGATTACCCTCGCGACCAGTTGAAAAGCGTGCATGAGGTGCTGGACAGTACCCCCCTGTTCTCGCCTTCTTTATGGCATATCCTTCAATGGGCAGCAGACTATTATCATTACCCACTGGGGGAAGTGCTGTTCCATGCCATGCCGGTTCTGCTGCGGCAGGGAAAAGCAGCGGAAGAGGCCCCGCTCTGGCAGTGGGCCATCACCGAACAGGGGCGCACCACGCCGCCAGAAAGCCTGAAGCGTGCGCCCAAACAACAGCAGGCGCTGGCCGCACTGCGCCAGAGAACGCTTTACCGGCATGAGGTCAGCCAGCACGATATCACCGAAGCGACATTGCAGGCGATCCGGGCGAAGGGACTGTGCGAGCTTCATGCGGCTACCCGTGCGGTGCTGGACTGGCGTGAAAACTTTGCGGTAAGCGGTGAGCGACTGCGGTTAAACACTGAACAGGCAACGGCAGTTGGCGCTATCCGCAGCGCCGACGATCGCTTTTCTGCCTGGCTTCTGGACGGGATCACCGGTTCCGGCAAAACCGAAGTCTATCTCAGCGTACTGGAAAATATTCTGGCTAACGGCCGCCAGGCGCTGGTGTTGGTGCCTGAAATTGGCCTGACGCCGCAAACTATCGCCCGCTTTCGTGAACGTTTTAATGCCCCGGTTGACGTCCTGCATTCCGGATTGAACGATAGCGAACGCCTGGCGGTATGGCTGCGCGCTCGCAGCGGTGAGACGGCGATTGTTATTGGCACCCGCTCAGCGCTGTTTACGCCCTTTGCACGGCTTGGTGCCATCATTATTGATGAAGAGCACGACGGTTCCTACAAACAGCAAGAGGGCTGGCGCTATCACGCCCGCGATCTGTCGGTGCTGCGTGCCCGCCAGGAAGATATTCCGGTGGTGATGGGGTCTGCGACGCCTGCACTGGAAACATTACACAACGTGCAATTGGGCAAATACCATCTGCTCAGCCTCAGCAAACGTGCCGGAAATGCAACGCGCGCCACGCAGTTACTGATCGACCTGAAAGGCGTGAAGCTTCAGGGCGGCTTATCTCCGCTGCTGATAAAAAAAATTGGCGAACACTTAAAGGCCGATAATCAGGTTCTGCTGTTCCTTAACCGCCGTGGATTTTCCCCCACGTTGCTGTGCCACGAGTGCGGCTGGATTGCTGAATGCCAGCGCTGCGACCGCTACTACACGCTACATCAACATCAGCGCCAGCTACGCTGCCACCACTGCGACAGCCAGCGTCCGATTCCCCATCAGTGCCCCCAGTGTGGATCGACACACCTGGTGCCCGTCGGGCTGGGCACGGAACAGCTGGAATATAACCTCAGCACGCTATTCCCCGACGTGCCGCTGTCGCGTATCGATCGGGATACCACCAGCCGAAAGGGCGCACTGGAACAACAGCTCGCGGAAGTACATCGCGGCGGAGCACGAATTCTCGTTGGCACGCAAATGCTGGCGAAGGGCCACCACTTTCCTGACGTCACGCTGGTTTCCCTACTCGACGTTGACGGCGCGCTGTTCTCTGCGGATTTCCGCTCTGCCGAGCGCTTTGCCCAGCTCTACACACAGGTAGCAGGACGGGCAGGACGAGCGGGCAAACAGGGGGAAGTGCTGTTGCAGACCCATCACCCGGACCACCCTTTGCTGCAAACGCTGCTGAAGCAGGGCTATGATGCCTTTGCTAAACAGGCGTTGAGTGAGCGTAAAAGCGTATTCCTGCCGCCATTTACCAGCCACGCGCTGTTCCGCGCGGAGGATCACGATAATCAACAGGCTTCCCTGTTTCTCCAGCAGCTGCGCAACCTGCTGGAAGCCAGCCCGCTGAATGACGACGGATTCTGGGTGATGGGACCGGTGCCGGCTCTGCAGGCCAAGCGAAGCGGCCGTTACCGCTGGCAACTGCTGTTACAGCACCCTTCGCGCGCCGTGCTGCAGCGGCTGATAAAATCCAGCCTGCCGCTTATCGGCACGCTTCCCCAATCACGCAAAGTGAAATGGTCGCTGGATATCGATCCTGCTGAAAGCTGAAAATGCCAATCGCGGTTTATGGATGTCGATCCGGCTGGAAGCTGAATACGTAAACGTTTGCAGAGCAAAATTGCGGCCCGGGTCGAAAAAAGTCGCACAAGTCACATTTTTTATGCAAATTAAGTAACAGCAGTTCGCTGCATCTGTAAAAATGCACAATGGTCAGCAAAAGGATTCGCGGCCCGCCACTGAAAGAGCACATTATCACCCGTTAGTCAGGTCAGCTTCGGCTGGCGTGAGGAGAGAAGCGTTGGAGCACAATCAAGAGACAACAGCAGCGACCATGAAGGACGTAGCTGAAAAAGCAGGCGTATCAACGGCAACGGTCTCCCGTGCCCTGATGAACCCGGAAAAGGTCTCCGCCGCGACACGCAGTAAAGTTGAACAGGCGGTGATTGCCGTCGGTTATTCCCCGCATTCAATGACGCGCAGCACCCGGCGTAGCGAATCACGGACTATTCTGGTTATCGTGCCGGATATCTGCGACCCGTTTTTTAGTGAAATGATTCGTGGGATCGAAGTCATTGCCGCAGATCAGGGCTATCTGGTGCTGATTGGCGACTGCGCCCACCAGAATCAGCAGGAAAAATCGTTTCTGAATTTAATGCTGACGCGCCAAATCGACGGCATGGTGCTGCTGGGATCGCAGCTACCTTTTGAAGCCGGACTGGAAGAACAACGCAACCTACCGCCGATGGTGATGGCCAACGAATTCGCACCAGAGCTTGAACTGCCCACGGTGCATATCGACAACCTGACCGCCGCGTTTGAAGCAGTAAATCATCTGCAAAAGCTGGGCCACCGCCGCATCGCCTGCATATCAGGACCGGAAGATATGCCGCTGTGTCAGTATCGCCTGCAGGGCTACATTCAGGCCTTACGCCGCAGCGGTATAAGCGTGGCCCCCCAGTACATCGTGCGCGGTGATTTTACCTTTGACGCCGGGACGCAGGCGATGAAAAAGCTGATGGCGCTGCCAAAACCGCCCGATGCCCTGTTCTGCCATAGCGACATTATGGCGCTGGGCGCGATGTCTCAGGCGAAGAATATGGGCCTGCGGATCCCCAAAGATCTGTCCATCATTGGCTTTGATGACATTGAATTATCACGCTACAGTGACCCGCAGCTGACCACCGTTGCGCAGCCGCGATTTAACATTGGGCGCGAGGCAATGCTACTCTTGCTGGAGCAGCTTCAGGGGCGGATGGTAAATGTTGGCTCCCGTCTACTGGATTTTGAGTTAAAGATCCGCGGTAGCACAGCACCCTCACTGCACGATGAAGATTAACATATTGTGTAACGGCCATTTTCGCTAACTGAGACCTGGCGCAAAATCAGCGGATTCTTAGTAAGATCGCTGCTGGTCAAACTTCCGACCCTTAAGTAACATGACGGGCTGTAGCCGGGTGCCCATCGCGATTTTGCCCGGTCTTCTTTCATTGATTATTAACGGAACGATAGTGGCACAAAAAGATTATGTAGGCCGCGGGCGTTCGACAGGGACGCGTCGCAAGACCAACAGTCGCAGTAAAAAGCGCAGCGGTGGTTCTGGCGCATCAAAGTTTATGACCATGCTGGCCGTTGCTGTCCTCGTCACCTTCGTCGGTGGTTTGTGGTTTATTGCGCATCATAAAAAAGAAGACACCCCAGTCATCACCGATCATAAAGCCACCGGTAACGGCCTGCCGCCGAAACCCGAGGAACGCTGGCGCTATATCAAAGAGTTAGAAAATCGCCAGATAGGTGTGCCTACGCCGACAGAACCTTCATCCGGCGGTGAAGCCCATTCGCAGACACAGCTGACTAACGAACAGAGGCAGCTGCTAGAGCAAATGCAGGCCGATATGCGCCAGCAGCCAACCCAGCTGAATGAGGTACCGTGGAATGAGCAAACCCCTGCTCAACGCCAGCAGACCATACAGCGCCAGAATCAGCTACAGCAGCAGTCACGTATGCCGCAGCAGGTCCAGCAGCAGCCGGTAAGAACTCAGCAAAACCAGCCGGTGCAGCCATATCAGCAACCCGCAAGAACCCAGCAGGTACAGCAGAATCAGCAGCAGGTACGAACCCAGCAGCAAACACAACAGACCGAGCGTGCAGTTCAGCAGCAAAACCAGGCTCAGCAGAAACCCGCACAGATAACCCCTGTTATCCGTGAACCAACACGGCAACAGGAAGTCGCTGCCCAGCCAAAAGCTGAAACGAAGCCGAAAGAAGCCGAAAAAGAGAAGCAGCAGCGCTGGATGGTTCAGTGTGGTTCCTTCAAAGGCACTGACCAGGCGGAGTCCGTTCGCGCAGCACTGGCCTTTGAAGGTTTCGAAAGCCGTATTACCACCGGCGGTGGCTGGAACCGCGTGGTGATTGGTCCGTACGGCAACCGCGCCGCCGCTGACAGCGCACTGAAAAATCTTCGTGGCTCCGGCCACTCAAATTGTATTCCTCTCGCCATTGGGGGTTGAAACCCCTAAAAGCTGCCCCATATCAGTTTGCATCAGTGCCCCGCACGAAAAGTGCGGGGACCTCACCAACTGCAACAAGGGGTCCGCCCGTGACAACAATAGTAAGTGTACGACGCAATGGCCAGGTAGTAATTGGCGGCGATGGCCAGGCTACCCTCGGTAATACCGTAATGAAAGGCAACGTTAAAAAAGTGCGTCGTCTCTACAATGACAAAGTCATTGCCGGTTTTGCTGGCGGTACCGCAGATGCTTTTACCCTTTTCGAACTGTTTGAACGCAAACTGGAAATGCACCAGGGCCACCTGGTGAAAGCCGCGGTTGAACTGGCAAAAGACTGGCGTACGGACCGTATGCTGCGCAAGCTCGAAGCACTGCTGGCCGTCGCCGATGAAAATGCTTCGCTGATCATTACCGGCAACGGTGACGTTATCCAGCCAGAAAATGATTTGATTGCCATCGGTTCAGGTGGACCTTACGCACAGGCAGCCGCTCGTGCATTACTGGAAAACACTGACATTGGCGCACGCGATATTGTGGAAAAAGCGCTGGGTATTGCAGGTGATATCTGCATCTATACCAACCACAACCTCACCATCGAAGAATTAGCGTCTAAAGCGTAAGGACCCCAATTTATGTCTGAAATGACCCCGCGCGAAATCGTCAGCGAACTGAACAGATTCATCATCGGCCAGGACGGCGCCAAGCGCGCAGTGGCGATTGCCCTGCGTAACCGCTGGCGCCGTATGCAGCTGGACGAAGAGCTGCGCCATGAAGTCACGCCAAAAAATATTCTAATGATTGGCCCAACCGGCGTCGGTAAAACCGAAATCGCCCGTCGCCTGGCAAAACTGGCCAATGCGCCGTTTATCAAAGTGGAAGCCACTAAGTTCACCGAGGTAGGCTACGTAGGTAAAGAAGTGGATTCGATCATCCGCGATCTGACCGACTCGGCGATTAAAATGGTTCGCTCTCAGGCGATTGAAAAAAATCGCTACCGCGCTGAAGAGATGGCAGAAGACCGCATTCTTGACGTGCTGATTCCACCGGCTAAAAACAACTGGGGCCAGTCGGAAGCGCCTGCCGAACCGTCTGCTGCACGCCAGTCGTTCCGCAAGAAATTGCGCGAAGGCCAGCTGGACGATAAAGAAATCGAAATCGATCTCGCCGCCGTTTCCGTCGGTGTCGAAATCATGGCTCCTCCGGGTATGGAAGAGATGACCAGCCAGCTGCAATCCATGTTCCAGAATATCGGCGGCCAGAAGCAGAAGCCGCGTAAGCTGAAAATCAAAGATGCGATGAAGCTGCTGGTGGAAGAAGAAGCCGCCAAGCTGGTTAACCCGGAAGAACTGAAGCAGAATGCTATCGAAGCGGTAGAGCAGCACGGTATTGTGTTTATCGACGAGATCGACAAAGTCTGTAAGCGCGGCGAATCCTCAGGTCCTGACGTTTCTCGCGAAGGTGTACAGCGCGACCTGCTGCCGCTGGTAGAAGGCTGTACCGTTTCGACCAAGCACGGGATGGTGAAAACTGACCACATTCTGTTTATCGCCTCGGGTGCTTTCCAGGTTGCCAGCCCGTCAGACCTGATCCCTGAACTGCAGGGACGTCTGCCGATCCGCGTTGAGCTGCAGGCGTTAACCACGCACGACTTTGAACGCATCCTGACCGAGCCAAGCGCGTCGATCACCGTGCAGTACAAAGCGCTGATGGGTACTGAAGGCGTGGATATCAACTTTACCGAAGACGGTATCAGCAAAATTGCCGCCGCCGCCTGGCAGGTGAACGAAACCGCTGAAAACATTGGTGCACGCCGTCTGCATACCGTGCTGGAGCGCCTGATGGAGGAAATCTCCTATGACGCCAGCGATCTGAACGGTCAGTCGATCACCATTGATGCCGAGTATGTCAGTAAGCATCTGGATGAGCTGGTCGCAGACGAAGATCTCAGCCGCTTTATTCTGTAACGACGGTAAACAGCTATGTCAACGGAGGCCTGTCATATGGCCTCCGTTTTTTTTGGCTAAATTCTCAGCCAACTTGACCAAGGTTAATTCCTCGGGGCATTAAGCGCCTTACACTGCTCCTTAACGTTGGTCCGGCTTTTCCGGGACCGCCAATCAGAGCAGAGGCCTGCCTATGACCGACAACAGCCAGCTGGCTACCCCAATCAGTCACCCACAGGCATGGATTGAGAGTTTGCGCCCGCGCACGCTCCCGCTGGCCTGCGCTTCAATTATCACCGGCAGCGCGCTGGCGTGGTGGCAGGGTTCGTTCAATCTCACGACGGCACTGCTGGCACTGTTAACCACCGTGCTACTGCAAATCCTCTCTAATCTGGCAAACGACTATGGCGACGCAGTAAAAGGCAGCGATACGCCGGCGCGTATTGGCCCTCTGCGCGGTATGCAAAAAGGGGCAATAACCCAGCAGCAGATGCGAATGGCAATGGCTCTCGCCGTGGCGCTATCCATGCTGAGCGGTATTATGCTGCTGATAAGATCCTGCAAAACTCTAAGCGATATGCTGGGTTTTCTGCTGCTTGGCGCACTGGCAATCGTTGCCGCCATTGCCTACACGGTGGGGAGAAAACCCTACGGCTATCTTGGCCTGGGTGACGTATCGGTGATGATTTTCTTTGGCTGGCTTGGCGTCATCGGCAGCTGGTATCTGCAAACTCACCAATTTAATCTGTTACCACTACTGCCGGCCACCGGCTGCGGCCTGATGGCAACGGCGGTGCTTAACGCCAACAATATGCGCGATATCGAAAACGATCGCCAAAACGGCAAGTTCACCCTGGCGGTTCGGCTCGGATCGCGGCGCGCGCGGCATTATCATTTACTGCTGCTGGCGGGCGCGATCGCCAGCTTTACGCTGTTTACACTGATGAATAATCCGCACCCCTTCGGCTGGCTGTTCCTGCTGGCGGTGCCCCTTATCTGGCAGCAGGCGCGTTATGTAATACACGAACCCAGCGCAATGGCAATGCGCCCGCTGTTGGTCAGAACGGTCAAAACGGCGCTGTTGATCAACGTGCTTTTTGCCATTGGACTCCTGCTGAGCTAATCGCGATGTACTTGACCCATCGTAACTTTTAACAATTGATGATTTTGCCAACAGCGATGATTAAGCGATATACTTAAGCTCCCTGTAGCAAACAGACGAAATCCCTATGAAATACGATACCTCAGAACTGTGCGACATCTATCACGAAGACGTGAATGTCGTTGAACCGCTCTTCTCAAACTTTGGTGGCCGCACCTCGTTTGGTGGGCAAATCATTACGGTAAAATGTTTCGAGGACAACGGTCTACTTTATGATTTGCTGGAGGAAAACGGTCGGGGCCGGATACTGCTGGTAGACGGTGGCGGCTCCGTGCGTCGCGCGCTGGTTGATGCGGCACTGGCAAGGCTGGCAGTCCAAAATGAATGGGAAGGCATTGTAATTTACGGATCAGTGCGCCAGGTTGACGATCTGGAAGAGCTGGATATCGGTATCCAGGCGATCGCAGCCATTCCTGCCGGCGCTGCCGGAGAAGGGATTGGTGAAAGCGATGTTCGCGTAAACTTTGGCGGCGTCACCTTCTTCTCTGGCGATCATCTCTACGCCGACAACACCGGCATGATCCTGTCAGAAGACCCGCTTGACCTCGAATAACGGATTCAAAAACGGGTGCCGCTGGCACCCGCTCTCTGCAGACTCACTTTAATAAAAAGCGAAGCCTTACACTTCTTCCATTTTACCCAGCAGCGCACGCAGACGATCCTGCCATACGTGCTGCTCTTCCTTTAGCTGCTGGTTTTCACGCACCAGCGCTTCACTATTACCAGCAGCATGCTGAATTTGTTGATTCAGATTTCCATTCTGTTCTTTAAGCTCTTCGATCTCCATCTGCAACAGCGTGATGGTATCAATCGCCTGCTGCACTTTTGCTTCCAGTTTCTCGAATACTTCAAATGACATATCTATAACCTCTCCTAATCGCAGGGCGCTGATGATGCTAGCCGCAGGGATAAGGAGTGAACCGACATTCCGCGGATAACAACGATGCTTCGATTGTAAGTAGACGCGCATAGCAAGTCCAGCAGCTAAGCCAGTTGGGGTGCAGTCTGTAACAATTTTCAGCGTAGACCTGGTTTGTGTAACATATTCGCGCAATACGGCAGGGCCGAGATTAATGAGTTGCACATTTCGTTACCGCTTAAACGCGCAGCATAGTGATTTTAAGCACCCTGAATACGCGAATTCGCTCATTTTTATGACACAGCACACAACTTTTGATTTCGCTATTTCTCGTTTATGCTCGTTAACGATAAATTCACATCAGCCCTACAAAAGACTTGGGCGGCTCAGGGAATGAGAAAAACGATGATAGTAAACTCTTAACTCGCCTTCAGGAATTTCAACATGAGTCATGCAACAAGCACACTTAAAGGACAATGTATCGCCGAGTTTCTCGGCACCGCAACCATCCTCTTCTTTGGTGCAGGCTGTGTCGCTGCGTTAAAACTCGCTGGTGCCGCTTTTGGCCAGTGGGAAATTAGCATCGTGTGGGGCATCGCCGTTGCCATGGCGGTCTACCTCAGCGCAGGCATCTCCGGCGCGCACCTGAATCCTGCTGTCAGTATTGCCCTGTGGTTATTTGCTAATTTTGAAGGACGTAAATTGCTCCCCTACATCATTTCTCAGATAGCCGGCGCGTTCTGCGCTGCTGCGCTGGTGTACGGGCTCTACTACAATTTATTCCTCGACTACGAACAGACTCATCAGCTGGTACGCGGTAGCGTAGAAAGTCTGGATGTTGCTGGCGTATTCTCAACCTACCCAAATCCGCATATCAGCGTGGGGCAGGCGTTCCTGGTCGAAGCTGTGATTACTGCCGTGATGATGGCGCTGATCATGGCACTGACCGATGATGGCAACGGGTTGCCGCGTGGCCCACTAGCACCGCTGTTAATCGGTCTACTGATTGCCGTAATTGGTGCCGCAATGGGCCCACTGACTGGATTTGCTCTGAACCCGGCGCGTGATTTCGGTCCTAAGCTGTTCGCATCACTCGCAGGCTGGGGCAGCATGGCCTTCACCGGCGGTCGCGATATTCCTTATTTCCTCGTGCCAATCTTCGGGCCGATGCTCGGTGCAATCGTTGGCGCATTTGGCTACCGTTCTCTGATTGGCCGCAATCTGCCGGGTCAGACGGCGGTAAAAAAGGATGAAGTAGTGCAGCGCGCTGCACAGCGTAAAGCGTAATCCTGCTATACCCGCTCCGGCGGGTATAACTCTCGAACTCATCAGGAAGAAATTATGACCGTAGAAAAAAAATATATCGTCGCACTCGACCAGGGAACTACCAGCTCACGTGCGGTAATTCTGGATCATGATTCCAACATCGTTGCCGTGTCGCAGCGCGAATTCCAGCAGATTTACCCGAAAGCGGGCTGGGTTGAGCATGACCCGATGGATATCTGGGCGTCACAAAGCTCAACGCTGGTCGAAGTTCTGGCGCACGCGGACATCCGTTCTGATGAGATCGCCGCCATTGGTATCACCAACCAGCGCGAAACCACCATCGTCTGGGATAAAGAAACCGGTAAGCCAATCTATAACGCTATCGTCTGGCAGGACCCGCGTACCGCAGACTACTGCGCAAAACTGAAGAAAGAAGGTCTGGAAGAGTATATCCAGCACACTACCGGCCTGGTGATCAACCCGTACTTCTCCGGCACCAAAGTGAAGTGGATACTCGATCATGTAGAAGGCTCACGTGAACGTGCCCGCCGTGGTGAGCTGCTGTTCGGCACCGTCGATTCCTGGCTGGTGTGGAAAATGACGCAGGGACGGGTGCACATCACCGACTTCACTAACGCCTCGCGTACCATGATGTTTAATATTCACAAGCTGGAGTGGGATCAGCGCATGCTGGAAATCCTCGACATCCCGCGTGAAATGCTGCCTGAAGTGAAATCCTCTTCAGAAGTGTACGGCCAGACCAACATCGGTGGTAAAGGTGGTACCCGTATTCCCATCGCCGGTATCGCTGGCGATCAGCAGGCCGCCCTGTATGGCCAGCTGTGCGTGCAGCCGGGTATGGCGAAAAATACCTACGGCACCGGCTGCTTTATGCTGATGAATACCGGTAAAGAAGCAGTCACCTCAACTCACGGCCTGCTGACTACCATCGCCTGCGGTCCACGCGGCGAAGTGAACTATGCGCTGGAAGGGGCGGTATTTATCGGCGGTGCATCCATCCAGTGGCTGCGTGACGAGATGAAACTGATCAGCGACTCAACGGATTCCGAATATTTCGCCACGAAAGTGAAAGATTCCAACGGTGTATACATGGTTCCGGCCTTTACTGGCCTGGGCGCACCGTACTGGGACCCGTATGCACGCGGTGCCATCTTTGGCCTGACCCGTGGCGCAAACGCCAACCACATCATCCGCGCCACGCTGGAGTCCATCGCTTATCAGACTCGCGACGTGCTGGAAGCCATGCAGAATGACGCCAATACCCGTCTGCAGTCGCTGCGTGTGGACGGCGGTGCCGTTGCCAATAGTTTCCTGATGCAGTTCCAGTCGGATATCCTGGGCACCCGCGTGGAGCGCCCTGAAGTCCGTGAAGTGACCGCACTGGGTGCCGCGTATCTGGCTGGCCTGGCGGTAGGCTTCTGGCAGGATCTGGAAGAAGTTCGCGCCAAGTCGGTTATCGAGCGTGAATTCCGCCCTGGTATCGAAACCACCCAGCGTAACGTGCTGTATGCAGGCTGGAAGAAAGCCGTTGCCCGCGCTCAGGCGTGGGAAGATCAGGATAACTAAAGTTTTACCCGCCCGCAGTCGGCGACTGCGGGCACCTCCTCTCCTCCCCGCCTGTGATAAACTTCCCGCCTCATCACTTTTCCGAGGCACGTCATGAAACGAGAACTGGCAATTGAATTTTCACGCGTAACCGAAGCGGCGGCGCTGGCTGGTTATAAATGGCTGGGACGCGGTGACAAGAATGCGGCCGATGGCGCGGCGGTACACGCGATGCGCATCATGCTTAACAAGGTGGATATTGACGGTCAGATCGTGATTGGCGAAGGGGAAATTGATGAAGCGCCGATGCTGTATATCGGTGAAAAAGTGGGTAGCGGCAAAGGCGATGCGGTTGATATCGCCGTAGACCCGATTGAAGGGACACGCATGACCGCGCTGGGCCAGGCGAACGCACTGGCGGTGCTGGCGGTCGGCGATAAAGGCACCTTTCTGCACGCCCCCGATATGTATATGGAAAAACTGGTTGTCGGCCCCGGAGCGAAGGGCGCTATCGACCTGAATCTTCCGCTGGAAGAGAATTTGCAGCGTATTGCCGGCGCGCTCGATAAACCACTCAGCGAGCTGACCGTCACGCTGCTGGCGAAGCCGCGCCACGATGCGATGATTGCCCGCCTCCAGCAGCTTGGCGTACGCGTGTTTACCTTCCCGGATGGTGATGTGGCAGCCTCAATTCTTACCTGCATGCCGGACAGCGAAGTAGACGTGATGTACGGTATTGGCGGTGCGCCGGAGGGCGTAATCTCTGCGGCAGTGATCCGCGCACTGGATGGCGATATGCAGGGTCGTTTACTGGCGCGTCATGAGGTGAAAGGCGATACGGCAGAAAATCGTCGCCTGGGCGAGCAGGAGATTCAGCGCTGCCATGAAATGGGCATTGATGCTGGCAAAGTCTTACTGCTCGATCAGATGGCGCGCAACGATAACGTAATCTTTGCCGCCACCGGCATCACCAGCGGCGATCTGCTGAAGGGCGTCACGCGGAAAGGCAATATGGCGACCACCGAAACGCTGTTGATCCGCGGTAAATCGCGCACCATTCGCCGTATCCAGTCCATTCACTATCTTGACCGTAAAGACGACAGCCTTCATCCGTTTATTCTGTAATTCACTCGCCGGAGCCAGCCGCTGATTGCTGGCTCCGGCGTTGCTGGTTGAGCGTCAAACGGTCTGCGGCTCCGGACGCTTCGACAGCGGCAGCCAGCAGAACAGAATCAACAGCGAAGTGGCAAACATCAACATCCCGAGGCTGAACTGCCCGTTTTGCGGCAGCAGCGCAGAAAGCCAGGCAGTCAGCCCCGATCCCAGATTCTGCAACCCACCGACCAGCGCACCGGCGGTACCCGCCATATAGGGCCAGGGCTCCATCGCTCCGGTTGTGGCCAGCGGAAACAGCATGCCTGCGCCAAAGAAAAACAGCGAGGCGGGCACAATCAGCGTCCACAGATTCATCACGTCCAGCCAGCCAGGGAGCCACATCAGTATGCCTGCCAGCAGGCAGCTGTTCACCGCATACCACATAATGCTCGTAAAGGGCTTATCGCTTTTACCGGCAAACCAGGCGCCAAAAAATGCCGCCGGCAGCGGCAGGATAAACAGCAGGCTGACGGCGAAGCTGCTCATTCCCAGAACGCCGCCCATCAATACGCCGCAGCTGGCTTCAAATACGGCAATACCGGCCAGTGCGCCGATTAGAATCACCAGATAGCGTATAAAACTGCTGTCGGCCAGCAGCGGGCGATAGCGTGAAAACAGCGGGCGAGGCTGCGCGGTCTGCGGGCGTGTTTCCGGCATCCATCGCAGGATGGCGCAGCTGACCATCAGGCACAACAGCAGGAGAAACGCAAAACACGCCTGCCAGCCAAACAGCCGGGTCAGCCCGGCACCTATTAGAGGGGCAATCAATGGGCTGATAAGGATACCCATATTTAACAGGCTGTTGGCATGACGCAGCGCCCTGCCCTCATACAGATCGCGCGGCATGGTTCGTGCCATCACGCCCGCCACCCCCGTCCCCAGCCCCTGGATCGCCGCCCCCAGTACCAGTCCGTTCAGACTGTGCGCCAGCAAAGCTGTCAGCGAGCCGAGGATAAATATCCCCATACCAAGCAAAACAACCGGCCGGCGGCCAATACTGTCCGAGAGCGGGCCGTAAAACAGCTGAGAGGCACCGTAGGTCATCAGATATGCCGCCATCACCCGCTGAACGGCGCCATCACCAACGTTAAATGCCGCCGCAATGGTGGACATCGCCGGAACATAAATAGTCTGCGCCATTTGTCCGACCGCCAGCAGGGCAATCAGCATCACTAACAAATGTCCATTTTCAATCTTTTTCATCGCGCCACATCAGTATAAATAACGGTAAAATTTTTCGTATCCAGAGGATCAGGTAAATGGATACGCTCAGCGCCGGAGAAAATATCAGGAATGGATAACAAAGCGAGGACTGAACCCAAAATAAGCCACCTGCGGCTGTCACTAAAAACGGGCGCGGCTGTAAAACAATTTTTACGCTAAGGTAAATTCGTGCGCATACTTTGTTTATACGAGCCTTACCGCCGTCGGAAACTGGAAAAACCACTCACAGCTGACGAAGATAGCCGCAGAGAAGCCAATCCTGCCGCAACTGAGTTAAGGAGTTTGTTATGGCCGCCTGGGTCAACGCCCGAGTAGAAAAAGTGACGAACTGGACGGACAGCCTGTTCAGTATCATTGTGACCGCCCCCATCGACCCCTTTACCGCCGGTCAGTACGCCAAACTGTCGCTGGAAGTTAACGGTGAGCGCGTGGTTCGCGCCTATTCCTTTGTGAATGCGCCGAGCAATAAAAATCTGGAGTTCTATCTGGTGCTGGTTCCGGAGGGTAAGCTCAGCCCGCTGCTGTATGCGCTGAAGCCGGGTGATGAAGTAATGATTACCCAGGACGCGCAGGGCTTTTTTGTTATCGAGGAAATTCCGCAGTGCGATACGCTGTGGATGCTGGCAACAGGTACCGCCATTGGTCCTTATCTGTCAATTTTAGAAGAAGGGAAAGGACTGGATCGCTTTAAAAATATCGTACTGCTTCATGCCGTGCGCTACGCCCGGGATCTGAGCTATCTGCCGCAGATGCAGCAGCTACAGCAGCTACAGCAGCGCTATAACGGCCAGCTGCAAATTCAAACGGTCGTGAGCCGTGAAGAAGCCGAAGGCTCACTGACCGGCAGAGTGCCGGCGCTGATTGCCAGCGGCCAGCTGGAAGCCGCAACCGGCCTGAAAATCGATGCTGAGTCGAGCCACGTCATGCTGTGCGGTAACCCGGAGATGGTAAAAGACACCCAGCAGCTGCTGAAAGATACGCGCGGAATGCGCAAGCACTTCAAGCGTAAACCGGGCCACATGACCAGTGAGCACTACTGGTAATCAGGCTGTTCCACGGCGCAGAAACACCACGTACTGCGCCATCTTACCGTAGCGGTTATCACCATCCGTACCGCGGAAGAAACCGAGTTCCACCATCATGCTGACCAGAATCAGCGTGGGGATAAAACGCCCCACCAGCCACTGCGCATCGACCGGCAGCATCGACCAGCTACCGGCCATCAGCATCCACGCGAGGATCAGCAGCAGCGCCCACTGGCCGCCTTTATTCCTGTCATGCAACCGTTTCACCAGCACAGCGCTGACCGGCCACAGCAGCGCCACCACGCAGAATGCCGCCAGCTGCATATCCATCAAACCGTTGCCGGCAAGGCTGAACAACAGCGTCAACAGCAGCACCCAGACTACCTGCCAGATCCAGAAATCCCGCCGCCTGAGACGGCCATGAAATGAGAAACACCATTGTTGTAGAGTCATTATTTTTCCCAGTGTCAGGGTGCCCTTTGACTTTTCCAGTCATTGTCCGTTTTAATCTTGAGCAGAGTTTACTGGTTAGGGCCACGAAAATGAATCAAGCGATATGGGCAGTAATTATCCTGCTGACCACACTGAACATCGCTACAGTAAAAGCCGATCCCGATCCTCAGGACCGGGCAGAACATATGCCTGCGGCACCCTATTTGCAAATGGGGGCCCCAACCTTTGATATGACCATTGGCCAGTTTCGTGAAAAATATAATGCTGCCAACGCAACGTTACCGTTAGGTGAATATCGCGCAATTGACACATCCGATGATAAAAGCAATCTGACCCGTGCCGCCAGTAAGATCAACGAAAATCTTTACGCGTCCACGGCACTTGAACACGGCAGCGGGAAAATCAAAACGCTCCAGCTCACCTGGCTACCCATCCCCGGGCCGGAACAGAAAGCCGCTCGGGAAAAGGCGCTGGCCTATATGACGGCGTTTGTGCGGTTCTTTGAACCGATGCTCAGCGATGAACAAAGCCAGAAACGGGTGAACGAGCTGCTGGCGAAAGGCAAGAATTCGCGATATTACCAACAGAAGGAGGGGGCGTTACGCTACATTGTGGCGGATAACGGCGAAAAGGGGCTTACTTTCGCGATCGAACCGCTAAAACTGGCTCTCACGGCCCCCTGAATCGATTCATGCAAACGATGACGAAAAGCAAAGCCTTTCGCATATTTGATCTCTATACTGTCGGCAGACAACGCTGCCTGCTGGCAGCTTTAATACTCTCTAAGCGTGGAGGATACAATGCGACATCCATTAGTGATGGGTAACTGGAAACTGAACGGTAGCAAGCACATGGTTAATGAGCTGATCGCCGGTCTGCGTAACGAACTGAGCGGTGTTGACGGTTGTGGCGTGGCAATTGCCCCACCGGCGATCTATCTGGATCAGGCAAAACATGCCATTTCCGGTAGCCATATCGTACTGGGTGCGCAGAACGTTGACGTGAACCTGTCAGGTGCGTTCACCGGCGAAACCTCTGCCGACATGCTGAAAGATATCGGTGCGCAGTACATCATTATCGGTCACTCTGAGCGTCGTACCTATCACGCCGAGAGCGACGAATTCATTGCTAAAAAATTCGCCATCGTGAAAGCGGCAGGTCTGGTGCCGGTTCTGTGCATCGGTGAAACCGACGCTGAAAACGAAGCGGGCAAAACCGAAGAAGTTTGTGCTCGTCAGATCGACGCGGTGCTGAAAACTCAGGGCGCTGAAGCCTTCAACGGCGCGGTTATCGCCTATGAGCCAGTATGGGCCATCGGTACCGGCAAATCGGCGACCCCTGAGCAGGCCCAGGCGGTACACAAATTTATTCGTGACCACATCGCTAAGCAGGATGCGGCCGTGGCTGCACAGGTCATCATCCAGTACGGTGGTTCCGTCAACGATAAAAACGCAGCTGAGCTGTTCGGTCAGCCGGATATCGACGGCGCGCTGGTTGGCGGTGCATCGCTGAAAGCCGACGCGTTCGCGGTTATCGTGAAAGCCGCTGCTGCAGCGAAAAAAGCCTGATCCTCATCCCTGCCCTTCGGGGCAGGGACTATTAACCAAACTCCTTCACCAGCGCCTTCAGCCTGGCCGCACTCGCGGCAAAACCACCTTCCGGTAAATTAGTCACTCCTAAAACCAGCCCGCAGTAAGCCGTTTTATCCTGATACCACACCGACAGCGGTGACGGGGCCATACCCTGTGCCAGAGCCGCCTTTGCAATCTGTACATCGCGAGTGCCCTGCGGCAGGGGAATAATCACCGCCAGTGCCGCACGCGACAACGGTGTGAAGTGCGGCTCAAGCGCCTGCAGCAGCTCGTTAAGCCGGGCGGCGTACAGCCGTTTCATCCGCCGAAGATGGCGCATGTAGTGCCCCTCATGCAGAAATTCCGCCACCGCATTATGCAGTACGGATGACGATGCCGGGGCCAGCAGCGCCACCGTTTCCGCAAAATGCCCGGCCAGCGCGTCCGGCACCACCAGATACCCCATACGCAGCGCCGGGCTGAGCGTTTTACTGAAGGTGCCGATATGCAGCACGCGCTCTGCATCCAGCGCCGCCAGCGCAGGAACCGCCCGCCCCTGCAATTGCAGTTCGCCGAGATAATCATCTTCGATAATCCAGCTATCCTGCCGCCGCGCCCAGGCCAGTAACTCGCCACGGCGCGCAAGCGATAATGTCACGCCGAGCGGTGACTGCTGCCCCGGCGTCACCAGCGCCACGCGGGCGTCGGCGGCCAACCGCATACCGTCTGCAACGGAAATCCCCTGTTCATCCACCGGTACCGGCACCGCCTCGATTCCGGCCAGATTCAGTGCACGACGAGCCAGCAGATAGCCCGGGTCTTCGCTCCACGCACGCGTGCCGCGCAGTCCGAGTGCCAGGCAAATAATGCCCAGCGCACCGGTATAGCCGTTGGTGATGATGACCTGCGAGGCCTGACAGCGGATGCCACGGGCCAGCGACAAATAGCTCACCAGCTCCTGACGCAGTGTCAGGCTGCCACGCGGATCGGCATACCCCGTTGCGCCTCCGGCAATCTCCCGAACGTGTCGGGCCAGAATGCGCGACCAGACTTTGGCCGGAAAGGCATCGCTGGCGGGTGTCCCCATCTGGAAGGTTAACGGCGCAACGTCAAAGGCATGGACCACATCCGCCAGCGGGGCAAGCACCGGCGCTTTCTGCGGTATCACACGGGCGGCGGGCAGAACGGCACTGACCCAGGTGCCCGCTGCACCACGGGCCACCAGCAGCTGGCTGTCCACCAGCATGTCATAGGCACTGCGCACCGTACCGCGCGAAACGCCCAGCGCAACCGCCAGATCGCGGCAGGAGGGTACGCGCGATCCCGCCGGGACACGGCCTTCCGCAATCGCCTGCGCCATCCCGGCACGAATCTGCTCCGTCAGCGAACGATCGGCGTAGCGCTGCAGGCCAATCTGTTCAGCCGTCTGCACGGCGGATGGACCACTGTTTTTGTCAATTCCTGGCACTTTTATTGCCCCATCAAACCGATGAAAATAGTCATCAGCAGCGAATGTTCTCGATCATTCACGCCAATCCCCCCTGTCTTTGGAGACACAAAAATGAGCGAACGTATTGATTTTAATGCCACCTCCCCTGCCGGAATGAAGGCTCTGGGCGCCGTCTATGGTTATGTAGCGCAGTGCGGAGTGCCGATGAGCATTATCGAACTGATATTTCTGCGCGTCTCACAAATTAACGGCTGCGCATACTGCATCGACATGCACACTAAAGCGTTACACAAAGAGGGAATGCCGTGGGACAAAATTGTGCTCACTCAGGTCTGGCGCGAAGCAGGCAACTGGTTTTCCACTAATGAGCAGGCGGCGCTGGCATGGGCAGAATCCCTGACGCTGATTGCACAGACCAACGCCCCGGATGAGGTTTATGCCCTGGTACAAAAAGAATTTAGCGCAAAAGCGATTACTGATATGACAATTGCTGTCGGTTTGATGAACGCTTATAACCGTCTGGCAATCAGCCACCGCAAGCTGCCGGACAGTGCTCCTCGTAATTAATCCATCCAGGTCAACTATTTACCCTTCAAATCCTGACGTTATTTCGGGCCGTTCAACGGCCCGTATAAATGTTACTAATTTCCTCTCACATATCATTCTCATTTTTAATCTTTAAACACTTTTTTAATTAGCCCGTAACAATGGTATATTTCTGATACTTCTAAAAGTGATTAAACTTGCAGCAAAAAATGCAGGTGGAATCTTTTAGCCTTCCTGAATTAGCGCAATAACTTCACTGGTTCAGAGATATATCGGGTCTGTTTTACCTGCTTAACATGTTGAATTACTTCAGCATACGGAGATGTATCCTCATGCGTAAAATGGCAGTACTTCTGGCGGGTCTGGGTTTGACCAGTAAAGCCGCAGTAGAAGACGAGAAGCACGTTGATGTCTTACTGATCGGTGGTGGAGTGATGAGCGCCACCCTTGGTACCTACCTGCAAGAGCTGGAGCCGAACTGGCGCATCAGCATGGTAGAGCGTCTCGATGCAGTCGCCGAAGAGAGTTCCAACGGCTGGAATAATGCCGGTACGGGGCACTCAGCGCTGATGGAACTGAATTACACTCCGGAAAATGCCGATGGATCGATCGACATTAAGAAAGCGGTAGAAATTAACGAATCGTTCCAGATTTCCCGGCGTTTCTGGGCGCACCAGGTTGAACGTGGCGTATTGCGCGATCCGCGCAGCTTTATTACCAGCGTGCCGCATATCAGCTTCGTCTGGGGCGACGATAACGTCAGCTTCCTGAAACGTCGCTATGCGGCGCTGCAAAACTGTACCCTGTTCCGGGGTATGGAATATTCTGAAGATGCGGAACAGATCAAACAGTGGGTACCGCTGGTGATGGAAGGCCGTGAGCAGGGGCAGAAAGTTGCGGCGACCCGGGTTCCGATCGGCACCGACGTCAACTTCGGTGAAGTCACCCGCCAGCTGGTCACCTCGCTGAAGAAGAACCCGAACTTCAGCCTGAAAAACCGCCACGAAGTGCGCAAGGTTCACCGCAACAGCGACGGCAGCTGGAACGTGACCGTGGCCGACCTGAAAAACGATGGCAAGCAGGACACTATTCGCGCCAAATATGTCTTTATCGGTGCCGGTGGTGCAGCGCTGACGCTGTTACAGGAGTCCGCAATTCCTGAAATGAAAAACTATGCAGGCTTCCCGGTAGGTGGCGAGTTCCTCGTCAGCGAAAACCCGGAAGTGGTGAAACGCCATCTGGCGAAGGTGTACGGCAAAGCGTCCGTCGGTGCACCGCCGATGTCCGTCCCGCACCTGGATGCCCGCACGCTGGACGGCAAGCCGGTGTTGCTGTTCGGTCCATTTGCCACCTTCTCCACCAAGTTCCTCAAGCAGGGTTCCCTGTGGGATATGTTTGGCTCTATTACACCATCGAACCTGATGCCGATGATGCGCGTGGGGATGGATAACTTCGATCTGGTGAAATATCTGGTTGGTCAGGTGCTGCTCAGCGCTGACGATCGTCACAAGGCGCTGTGCGAATACTTCCCGGACGCGCGTAAAGAGGACTGGCGACTGGTGAAAGCCGGTCAGCGCGTACAGATCATTGAGAAAGATGCCAAAAAAGGCGGCGTGCTGAAGCTGGGCACCGAAGTGGTCACCTCGCAGGACGGCACCATTTCCGCGCTGCTGGGCGCATCGCCGGGTGCCTCAACGGCGGCGCCAATCATGCTGGATCTGATGAGCAAAGTGTTCAAAGAGCAGATGGCATCGTCAGACTGGCAGAGCAAACTGAAAGCGATTATTCCGTTCTATGGTCAGAAGCTGAACAGCAACGTGGCCGCAACGGAGAAAGAGCTGGCGGATACCAGCCGTATCCTGCAACTGGAGTACGCGCCAATGACCTCTGCCAACGATGAAAGCAGCGAGCAGGCGGCGGAAGTCGTCGGTAAGTAACGTCAGGATGGGGATGGGGATACCCATACGCCGGCGGGCAATTTGAAACAAAGAAAAAAGGCGTATATCCGCCTTTTTTATTGCGCTGAATTTGAGGAATTAAGCCAGCTGGATAGCTTCCACCAGCATCCACAGCGTGGTTGCCAGCAACGACAGCGCCATGACGGTGTTAAACAGCTGTAGCTTCCACGGCACCTGCAGGTGTTTACCCAGGCGATCGCCCATCATCGCCCAGACCAGGATGCACGGCAGGTTCAGCACCATAAAACCGACCATTACCGCCAGAATGCTGCTGTTGACGGTATACATCAGCGCCACGTTGATCGCCATCAGCCAGGCTTTCGGGTTCACTGCCTGAAACAGCGCGCCACCAATCATCGTCATTGGACGTGCTTTTTCACGCAATTCCGGCGCGCCGGAACGGAAAACCTTCCACGACAGCCACAGCAGATAACCGCAGCCCAGCAGCGTGAGCGGCAGGCGAATCGCCCCCATCCACATCAGCAGCACTTCCAGCAGCGCTCCCGCCAGTGCGGTCTGTATACCGCAGCCCAGCATAATTCCGGTGACCATCGGCAGGGTACGGCGCATACCAAAATTGACCCCGGAGGTCGCCAGCATCAGATTATTAGGGCCTGGGGTAATCGACATAACGGTGACATAGCTGACAAAAGAGAGATCGAGCATAAGAGAGTTCCTACATTCCGGGTGAATGCAGCCAGTGTATTCACTCTGCCGCAATGGTAACAGATGCAGAAAAACAGTATTGTTATGGGTACAAAGTGATTTTACTTATCACTGTACCCATCAGTTGAGGAGCGATCTGTGTCCATTACCGAAACGCGGGCAACGCTGTACCATAATCTGGCCGAAACGCTGGCCGCCGCTATCCATCAGGGTGCGTTTATGCCCGGCAGCCGACTGCCCGCTATCCGACGCTGCGCGGCCAGCTACCAGGTCAGCGTGAATACCGTACTGGCTGCCTACGGTATTCTGGAGGATCGCGGCCTGATTGAGGCGCGTCCGCAATCCGGTTACTACGTGCGCGATGCGCTCCCTTCCCTGACCTACCAGTCTCCACCGCGCAGCAGCGTGCGCTCGCCGGGGAGTAAAAAACTCGACCTGATCGATGCCGTTTTTGCCGCCCAGAACCATGCCGATTACACCAATATTTCACTGGCCTGCCCGCAGAACAGCGACTTTTTCCCCACGGCAAAAATCAGCCGCATCATGGCCTCACTGCTGCGTCGCGAACCCGACCTGATTGGCCGCTACGCCCTGCCGCCGGGCAGCCTGCGCCTGCGTCGGGAGATTGCCCGCCGCTCAATGGATTTGGGTATTCGCATCAGCACAGACGACGTGACGCTCACCCACGGCTGTATGGAAGCACTCCAGCTGGCTCTGCGCGCGGTCACCCAGCCCGGCGACTGTGTTGGGCTGGAAACGCCGACCTACTTTTACCTCTTTCCGCTGCTCGCCAGCCTGGGGCTTAAGGTGCTGGAGATCCCCACCGATCCCCAGCTCGGGCTGTCGCTGGATGCACTGGAGCTGATGCTGCAGGAGCGGCGCATTCAGGCGATTATCGCCATGCCGAACGCGCAGAATCCATTAGGCAGCAGCATGACGCTGGAAGGAAAAAAGCGACTGGCACGGCTGGTGAATAAGTACGAGGTGCCGCTGCTGGAAGATGGCCTGTATGCGGAACTACAGTTTTGCTGGCCGCTGACGCCCGCGGTTAAAGCCTTTGATGAAAACGGCTGGATACTTTACTGCAGCAGCTTTACCAAAACTGTGGCGCCCGACTTCCATCTCGGCTGGATTGCCGCCGGCCGTTTCAGCCAGGAACTGGCACGGCTTAAATCCGTTTCCTCGCTGGCAGAATCACGCCTGCTATCGGAAACGCTGGGGATTTTTCTGGAGTCCGGCGGCTACGATCACCATCTGCGCTCGCTGCGCCGCCGCTATGCCGCCCAGCTGGAGGAAGCACGCGGTATTATTGCCCGCCATTTCCCGCACGGAACCCGCGCCACCCGTCCCAGCGGAGGCTTTGTTTTTTGGGTTGAGCTGCCCGGCAATATCGATAGCGTTGAGCTCTTCCACCGGCTGCTGCAGGAGAAAATTTGCCTGACGCCCGGTGCGCTTTACACGCTGAGCGAGCGCTGTAATAACGCCCTGCGACTCTCCTGCTGCTATCCGTTTAATGAGCGCTACATCTGGGCGCTACAGCGTACAGGAGCCGTAGCCTGCGAAATGAGCGGTATCGCCGCCGGGGTAGTTTAAAAACTATGGCGTACCGTTTCGCCCCCAGGCTGCGTAGCCCTTACGCGCGGTCAGGCGCTCGTAGTAGGCTCGTACGGCAGGAAACTCCGCATGTTCAAGCGGAGTTTCATACCAGCGGTTAACCGACAGGCCCACCGGGATATCTGCCAGCGAGAAGTTGTCTCCGGATACGTAAGCCCCGGTTTTCTCCAGCTGCTGGTTGAGTATCCCCATGGTGTATTCCCAGCCCTTGCAGGCCGCCGCCAGCAACGTTGGGTCCTGATGCGCCGGGGAATGACGAACCAGCGACATAAACGCATAGCGCCAGGCAGTATTGAGTTCGGTAGCCTGCCAGTCAATCCACTGATCGACGCGTGCACGCAGCCGCGAGTTTTGCGGATAGAGCCATTCTCCGCCGTACGTATTCGCCAGATAGCGGATAATAGTGTTGGATTCCCACAGGATAAAATCATCGTCCTGAATAACCGGAATCAGCGCATTCGGATTCAGCGCTTTAAACGCCTCTTCCTTCAGCGACTGAAAACCCTCGCCCCACTCTTCACGTTCAAAGGGGATACCTAATTCATCACAGATCCACAGCACTTTTCTGACATTGATCGAAGACGCTCTTCCCAGTATTTTCAGCATAATATGTTCCATTTTCTATCTGATATTATCTAGTAATAGCCATAATCAACGAGGCTGACAACCCCTGTGATAAATCATCACACTACGTGGTCAGCCCCCATGGAAATCTTCCGGTTACAGGTATTGTTATGACGCAACTACGCCCTTTTAAACAGGTTGATGTTTTTACTCCCACGCCGTTTAACGGTAATCCGCTGGCGGTAATTATGGATGCCGACGGTCTGAGCGATGAGCAGATGCAGACCATCGCGCGCTGGACCAATCTTTCTGAAACTACCTTTGTTTTACCGGCAACCGAACCGGCTGCGGATTACCGCGTGCGCATTTTCACTCCGGATATGGAGCTGCCGTTTGCCGGGCATCCCACGCTGGGCACGGCGCACGCTTTGCTGGAATCCGGTCTCTCGCTGAATCAGCCGCAGCAGATCGTACAGGAGTGCGGTGTCGGTCTGGTGAAGATCCGCATCGGCGAGGACGGCGCGCTGGCGTTCGCCTCACCGGAGGCAGTGCTGACACCGTTTAGCGATGCTCCCATTTCCAGCGCACTGAACAGCGATGAGCTGGAAGAGCAGCTGCCGGTGATGGTGGCCGATATGGGGATTCGCTGGCTGCTGGTGCCGATGCAGTCGGCGGAAGCAGTGCTGGAGATCAAACCGGACGCCGTCGAGTTTGCCCGGCTGATTAAGAAATCCAACGTGAACGGGGTAATGCCGTTTGGACCACTTAAAGGCGTGGCTGATGGCTATGAGGTGCGTGGTCTGCTGATTGAACAAGGCTCTCTGACGGAAGATCCGGTGACCGGCAGCGCGAATGCCTGCCTGGCCCGTTATTTCCAGGAACGCGGCGTGGAGCTGGACTACGTGGTTCATCAGGGAACCGCCATCCAGCGCGCGGGAAGAGTGACCGTGACCTACGCCAGCGACGGCGTGTGGATTGGTGGCCAGACGGTCACGGTGCTGGACGGCGCCATCAGACTGTAGAGCATTCGCAGGCGATTCGATTCGCTATCACGGTGGGACGTCCCGGCTT
>NZ_JBWKUK010000015.1:0-87379 GCF_059420805.1 Erwinia sp. GW821-FHT03D09 | reverse complement strand
CGTGCTTGCTTGCTTGCTTGCTTGCTTGCTTGCTTGCTTGCTTGCTTGCTTGCTTGCTTGCTTGCTTGCTTGCTTGCTTGCTTGCCAAAGATGCTGCGCTCCCGGCCGCGATAGTGAATCGTAATCAGGCGAATTACAGGAACATACCACCTGACGCTTCGATGCGCTGGCCGTTGACCCAGCGGCATTCTTCGCTCAACAGAGCAGCAACAGCGTTGCCGATATCATCCGGCAGGCCGACGCGACCCAGCGCGGTTTGCGCAGCAATCGCCGCATTCATTGCCGCATCATCACGCACCCGACCGCCGCCGAAATCCGTCTCGATAGCACCCGGGGCAAGAATGTTGACCGCAATCCCACGCGCGCCCAGCTCTTTGGCCTGATAGCGCGTCAGTACTTCCATCGCCCCTTTAACTGCCGCGTAAGCGCCGGAGCCCGGCAGTGTAAAGCGCGCCAGCCCGCTTGAAACATTCAGAATACGCCCGCCGTCGGCGATCAGCGGCAGCAGCTTCTGAGTGAGGAAGAATGGTCCCTTGAAATGAACGTTCACCAGGTGGTCAAACTGTGCTTCGGTGGTGTCGGCAAACGGTGTGTAAAGACCTGTTCCCGCATTGTTGAATAAGTAATCAAAGCTGTCGCGCTGCCATACTTTTTGCAGCGTTTCCCACACGCGTCCGGCAAAGGCATCAAAGCTGCTGCTATCGCCCACATCCAGCTGTAGCGCCACTGCGCGCGCGCCCAGGGCCTGAATTTTCGTGAGAACCGCCTGCGCTTCCTGCTCTTTACTGTGCCAGGTGAGAATGATATCAATCCCTTTTTCTGCCAGTTTTAACGCTGCATTTTGGCCTAAACCGCGGCTGCCGCCGGTGATCAGTGCAATTTTCTCGCTCATTTGTTTCTCCAGAGAGTGGGCTGTGGACAAAAAACAGGATATTACTGCTCTTATAAACTATAAATAGCGTTAACTACGCTTCACTGTTCCATTCACAACAACAATAAGAGAGAAAATGGATAAAATACACACAATGAAAGTGTTTGTACGGGTGGCGGAAATACAGAGTTTTACCCGTGCTGCAGAAAGCCTCGGATTGCCTAAAGGCAGCCTTTCACGGCAAATCCAGGCACTGGAAAACAGCCTTGGCTCGCGCCTGCTGCACCGGACAACACGGCGCGTGCAGCTGACTCAGGACGGTCAGATTTACTTCGAACGCTGCCGCGATGTGCTGGCAACGCTGGAGGAAATGGATTCGATGTTCCAGCACGATCCGGCCACGCTTAGCGGTCGGCTGCGGGTAGACATGCCGGTCAGCCTGGCCAGCGGCTATCTGATTCCACTGCTCCCCGAGTTCCTTCAACACTATCCCGGAATTGAACTGGAGCTGAGCAGCAGCGATCGCCGGGTGGATGTAGTGCGCGAAGGCTTCGACTGTGTAGTTCGCGTGGGAATTTTAGAAGATTCCGGGCTGGTCGCGCGGCCGCTGGGCCATCTGCCGCTGATTAACTGCGCCAGTCCTGACTATCTTGAGCGCTTCGGTACACCGGAATCGCTGAAGGATTTGTCCCAGCATGCAATGGTCCATTACAGCCAGCAGCTCGGCGTTCAGTCGGGCGGCTTTGAATATTTTGATGGTAAAACCATCACGCTGATCAAAACCGGCGGCGCGGTCACCGTGAACAGCACAGAAACCTACCGCTCAGCCTGCCTGGCCGGCCTGGGCATTATTCAGGTACCGCGCGTTGGCGTGCAGAGCGCGTTGAAAGAAAAAAAACTGGTGGAGATTTTGCCACACTTCCCGGCATGCCCGATGCAGCTGTCACTGCTCTGGCCGCATCGTCGTAATCAGGCTCGACGGGTTCAGGTGTTTATTGAATGGCTGAGCCAGGCGCTGAAACGCTACGTTGCCTGACTGGCAGGCTATAATTTGCAATTAAACATTAATCAAAAGGATAGAGAAGGATTCATGACGGATACTCAACGGCACGATCCCCAGGCGGCAGACACGGCGAAAAAACCGCTGATCAACATCAAAACCGGGAGTCATACGGTCGATAAATCCATCACCCGAGTCTCCCGGCTGGTCAGCTGGTTCCGTACCATTCCGGCGGTAGCGCATTTTATTCGTGCGAGTGAGCGATTTAACGATCGACTTGGCAGCCAGTTTGGCGCAGCGATTACCTACTTCTCATTTCTTTCGCTGATCCCGATCCTGATGGTGTCGTTTGCCGCCGTCGGCTTTTTACTCGCCTCAAATCAGGATCTGCTGACCGAACTGATCGATAAGATCGTCAGCAGCATTAGCGATCCCGCTCTGTCGGCAACGTTAAAGAATACGGTAAATACGGCAATTCAGCAGCGTACGACGGTCGGGATAACCGGACTATTGGTGGCCTTATACTCAGGGATCAGCTGGATGGGTAATCTACGTGAAGCGATACGCGCTCAGTCCCGCGACGTCTGGGAACGAACACCGCAGGATCAGGAAAAAGTCTGGTTCAAATATTCTCGCGACTTTATCTCGCTGACCGGGCTGGTGCTGGCGCTGATTATTACTCTGTCGTTAACTTCAATTGCCGGTGCCGCGCAGGCGACGATCGTGCGGACACTGGGGCTGGAAGATATCGAATGGCTGCGCCCGGCGATGACGACGATTGCTCTGTCGATCTCCATATTTGCCAACTATCTCCTGTTTCTGTGGATTTTCTGGATACTGCCGCGCCACAAGCCACGTAAGAAAGCGCTGCTGCGCGGTACGCTGCTGGCGGCGATTGGTTTTGAAGTGATTAAATTTATTATGACCCTGACGCTGCCGAAGCTGGCTTCCTCACCGTCCGGTGCCGCTTTCGGTTCCGTACTGGGGCTGATGGCGTTCTTCTATTTCTTTGCCCGTCTGACGCTGTTCTGCGCGGCATGGATTGCCACCGCACAGTATAAAGATGACCCGGAGCCGGTCGGAAAATAACACTCGCTGGCCGGAGAGATCCGGCCTGACTATTTCAGCAGGGCGCAATTATGATCCTGCAACTCTTCCGCAGAACCTCGGTTAAAAAGAAGCCAGTTACGCTCCACCACCATCAACGCTCGCCGCCCCTCTTTCAGCGCGGCAATGGCAACACCGTACCTTCCCATCTTTTCACGTGCGTCGGGCAGTTCGTTGGCGATGCGGAGAAAAGGACTGGTGCGCTTAAATTCATCACGGGAGATCGCCCGAATAAAGTAATCATGTTCACCCAGTTTATGGGTCTGCCACTGTGTATTCAGCGTGCTATCGAGTGCATCCAGCTGCTGGCGAATGTCAGCCCGCAGGCAGGAAATATGAACGTGCAGCTGGTTCTGCGTTCGTCCCCATTGAGAATTCACCGCCAGCGAATAAACCCGGTCGTTAATCGCCGAACCGCGGCGTTCTTCCATAAAGTGCCGGGCGCGCCAGGCCTCGGATAAAAAGTTCGGCGTAGCCGGACTCAATAATTTGTGGCTCTCAATACCGGTTATTTTTGCGATCGGCAGCAGCAGAAACTGCAGTGGACCGTTGCGATCTTTCAGTACCACATAGCCATCGGATTCACTGACCAGACTGCACGGAGCCGGATCGTTTTTCTGTCGTTCACCCACCACGCACTGCTGGCTGACAATATTCCATAAGGCATCGGCATTATTATTAAAATACAAAGCGATAGCGCTAACCGATGCCGCTATCATCACCACCAGAAAAATCGCTATGCGCTTTCTTCCATGCATCAATCATTACCTCAGCCAATAATCGTTCACAATGTAATCGAAGCGGGCGATAAGGTCATGTGAAATCATCGGTGGGAGCGCTTCCGCGGTGAGGAACGTTGCGATGAATACGTTTCCCTTCAACAGGGGAAAACGAAAAAAGGCCGACAGTGTCGGCCCTGATTGCATTACTCACGATCGGCGTTTAGCGCTTCATCACCTGATCGTAGGTTCCACCTTCAGCAAAGTGGGTTTTCTGCGCCGCCGTCCAGCCACCGAACTTACCGTCGATAGTGAACAGTTTCACCGGCTGGAAGGTGCTGGCAAATTTCCTGGCAACCGCCTCATCACGCGGGCGATAGAAGTTCTGGGCCGCGATAGTCTGGCCTTCCGGCGAATAGAGATAGTTCAGATATTCGTCGGCAACCTTACGTGTATCACGCTCGTCAACCACTTTGTCCACGACGGAAACGGTCGGTTCTGCCAGAATTGACTCGCTCGGAGTGATAATTTCAAACTGATCTTTACCCAGTTTGTTGACCGCCAGATACGCTTCGTTTTCCCAGGCAATCAGCACGTCACCAATCCCGCGCTCAACGAAGGTGTTGGTGGCACCACGTGCGCCAGAGTCCTGTACTTCAACATTCTTAAACAGCGACTTCACGTATTCCTGCGCTTTTGCCTGATCGCCGTTGTTCTGATCCAGTGCCCATCCCCAGGCTGCCAGATAGTTCCAGCGTGCGCCGCCGGAGGTTTTCGGGTTCGGAGTAATCACAGAGACGCCCGGCTTAATCAAATCCGGCCAGTCATGAATTTGTTTTGGGTTACCTTTACGCACCAGGAAGACAATGGTGGAAGTGTACGGCGCGGAGTTATCCGGCAGGCGTTTAATCCAGTTTTTATCGATGCGCCCACGTTCCGCAATGGCGTCAACGTCCGAGGCCAGCGCCAGGGTCACGACATCCGCTTTAATCCCGTTGATCACCGACGTCGCCTGTTTGCCTGAGCCGCCGTGCGACTGGCGAATGACCACATTGTCACCGGTTTCCTGCTTATAGTGAGCGCTGAACGCTTTATTGTATTGCTCATACAGTTCACGTGTTGGATCGTAAGAGACATTCAGCAGCTGAATATCCTTCGCCAGCACGCTGGTTGAGGCCAGTAACAGGGTAATTCCCACACTCCACTTCTTCATTGCACGCACTCCCAAAGGTTTAATCTGAGGAGGAGCGTGACATAAAGCAGACTGTGAATTAAAGAATTAAAAAGAAGCTGTAATAACCATATGGAATAACACTTTGCATAAAAAAGGCGCTGGAGCGCAGCGCCTTGTTTTTTATCAGTAAAGCTTTTTGGCCGTATCCAGCCAGTCGCCCTTGAACGGACGCTTCATATTTTCGATCGCATCAATGATGTCGTGGTGAACCATTTTCTCGTTCTGAATACCCACGCAGCGGCCACCGTAGCCCTGCAGCAGCAGTTCGATGGAATAGGCACCCATACGAGAAGCGAGAATACGGTCATAGGCAACCGGTGCCCCACCGCGCTGAATATGGCCCAGCACGGTTGCACGGGTTTCACGCTTCGTTTCCGCTTCGATATATTTCGCCAGCTCATCCACATCGCAGATATGCTCGGTAATCGCCACAATCGCGTGCTTTTTACCCTTGGCAATACCGGCTTTAATCTCCGCCAGCAGCTCTTCACGGGTGTATGGCGTTTCTGGCAGTACGATAAACTCACAGCCACCGGCAATTGCCGCCGCCAGCGTCAGATCGCCACAGTAGCGGCCCATCACTTCAACGATAGAAATACGCTGATGCGAAGAAGAGGTATCACGCAGGCGGTCAATGGCCTCAACTACGGTTTCCAGCGCGGTGAAGTAACCGATGGTATAGTCCGTACCGGCAACATCGTTATCAATCGTGCCAGGCAGGCCGATGCACGGGAAGCCCATTTCAGTCAGGCGTTTAGCTCCCATATAGGAACCGTCACCGCCGATAACCACCAGCGCATCAATACCACGCTTTCTCATGTTATCCAGGGCTACTGCACGCACTTCGTCTTTGCGGAAATCAGGGAAACGAGCAGATCCCAGGAAAGTACCGCCACGGTTAATCATGTCCGATACGCTGTAGCGATCCAGATTCACCATCCGATCTTCGTACAGGCCCAGATAGCCGTCATAAATACCAAAAACTTCCAGTCCTTCACTCAGCGCCGCGCGTACGACACCGCGGATTGCAGCGTTCATACCTGGGGCGTCGCCGCCGCTTGTCAGTACACCGATTTTCTTGATCATGACAACCTCTGAACTTGTTGATGCAAATGTTGAATTCTGAACGCCGGGGCGGCAGGACGCGCGCACAAGAGCTAACCGACTAAGTTAAGCTGATAGTATATCAAATCTTGTTAGCTGAATTGATTCAGGTCAGGCCAGATTTGCCTATTTTTTTTGCGGTAACTCACGTTTTATATGATGCAGAACTAACTGATTCATTTAACGACAATTTACCGCTAAAAATTATTTTTTGGTTCCACCGGCACTACGGAGCAGGGGTCCTGATGGATAATCACATCAGAACCAGGAAAACGCATCAGTAAAGCCTGCTCCAGCTCATCCGCTATCTGATGTGCCTTAACCAGTGGTAAGTGGTCATCCATTTCCAGATGGAGCTGAATAAATCGAGTCGGCCCGGACTGTCGGGTACGGATGTCATGCGCACCCTGGATGCCGGATTTCGCCGCAATAATCTCCAAAATAATCTGCCGTTCCTCATCGGGTAGTGCGCGATCCAGCAGCGCCTGTACTGCCTCGTAGCCCATGCGTAATGCGCTATACAGAATCCAGACGCCAATGCCTAAGGCAAACAGCGCATCCGCACGATGAAAACCATACCAGCTCAGGCCCAGCGCCAGCAGTATCGCCCCGTTCATAATTACGTCGGACTGATAGTGCAGCATATCGGCACGTATCGCCAGGCTGTGGGTGCGGCGTACGACCCAGCGCTGGAAAGTCACCAGAATTAACGTAGAGAACAGCGCAATAACGGTAACGATCATCCCCACCAGTGGCGCATGCATCGGTGCGGGCGTGGCCAGATGCTGAAGCCCTGTCAGGAACAGAAACAGGGCCGATCCCGAAATAAACATGCTTTGTGCCAGGGCGGCGAGCGATTCGGCCTTACCGTGACCAAAGGTATGCTCCGCATCAGCAGGCTGAAGCGAATAGCGGACGACCAGTAGATTAGTCAGAGAAGCGGCGATATCCACCAGCGAGTCAACCAGTGCGGCTAATACGCTGACCGAACCGGTATGCCACCAGGCGAAAATTTTGATGATCAACAACAGCGAAGCAAGGATCGTCGCTGCCAGCGCCGCCGCATTGACCAGCCGTGCATAGCGTTGATTCATGACGCACTCCGGCAGGATAAGAAGCGTCAGTATACCGGATTTGAGCACAAGAAATCCCCGGGTATTGCGGGCAAGTATGTGCGGAAAAAGATGAAAAGATGATGGGCAAAAAAGACCCCCTCGTCATGAGGGGGAAGACAGGGATGGTGTCTATGGCAAGGAAAAACAGGGATAGAACGTACTGGTACTTTACGGGTTACTGCTGTTACGTACTGCCTGCAGAGGCGAAGCCTGCTGCGAGTTCGTTAGCTGGCGCAATTCATTGATGCGCTGCTGATGTTTCTGTTCTAAGACAGCCTGCTGCTGCGGTGTTAACAGGTGATACATCTGGTTGCGTACCCGGGCCATCTCAACCTGGCGTACAACCTCTGCCTGCGCTATTTTTTCCACCTGAGCTTCATAAGCTGCCTTATCGAATTTATCTGCAATAATCAGTTCGTGTAGCTGCTCTAAATCGTTAATACTTATAGGAGAACGATCGCGCCGTGCCTGCTGCATCAGATCTCGTAGTTGCTGACGCTGCTGCTCCGTTAAATTGATGCCATCAAACATGTGATTTTGCGGGCCCAGCCTGAATGTGCTGCTTGCTCCATCAGTGTGATGCATCTCGTCATTCGTCGTAACGTCAGCAGCCCATGCGGTGGATAGGCTAAGCACCAGCGCCTGAACCGCAACGACGGCGGTAACTCTGCGCATCGTTTACTCCCAAGTTTGTTTCCGTATTTCGATTCAACGAGATTCAGTCTACGGGGCCTGCTGCAAACAAGCGTCAGGGGGTGTAAAACTACGTAAAGTCATAGATTGAGCGCGTTCGTTCACGGTATTTTGCCTGCGGAGGGCAATAAAAGATGAATAAAATCCTGTTGGTTGACGATGACCGCGAATTGACTTCGCTGCTGAAAGAATTGCTGGAAATGGAAGGCTTCAATGTGCTGGTTGCCGGTGACGGTGAACAGGCACTGGCGCTACTGGATAGCAGTGTCGATCTGCTATTACTTGATGTGATGATGCCAAAGAAAAACGGTATTGATACCCTGAAAGAACTGCGTCAGCAGCATCAGACCCCGGTGATTATGCTCACCGCTCGCGGCAGCGAGCTGGATCGCGTACTCGGCCTGGAACTGGGTGCGGACGATTACCTGCCAAAACCGTTCAACGACCGGGAACTGGTCGCCCGTATCCGTGCCATTCTGCGCCGCTCCAACTGGAGTGAACAACAGCAGCAGCACGACAACAGCTCGCCAACCCTGGAGGTGGATTTACTGCGCCTGAACCCGGGCCGACAGGAAGCCAGCTTCGACGGCGTGACGCTGGATCTGACCGGAACAGAATTCACTTTGCTCTACCTGCTCGCGCAGCATTTAGGCCAGGTAGTATCACGTGAACATCTGAGCCAGGAAGTGCTTGGCAAGCGGCTGACTCCGTTCGATCGCGCTATCGATATGCATATCTCAAACCTGCGGCGCAAGCTGCCGGAGCGTAAAGACGAACATCCGTGGTTCAAAACGCTGCGCGGACGTGGCTATCTGATGGTGTCCGCAACATGATATCCAGCCTGACCACCCGCATCTTTGCCATATTCTGGCTGACGCTGGCACTGGTGCTGATGCTGGTGTTAATGCTGCCGAAGCTCGATTCCCGCCAGATGACCCCACTGCTGGACAGTGAAGAACGGCAGGGAGTCATGATTGAGCAGCACGTTGAGGCGGAGCTGGCACAGGACCCGCCCAACGACCTGATGTGGTGGCGCAGGCTGTTTCGCGCAATTGACAAGTGGGCTCCCCCCGGCCAGCGTTTGTTGCTGGTCACCAGCGAAGGTCGGGTAATTGGCGCACAGCACAATGAAATGCAGGTGATCCGTAACTTTATCGGCCAGTCTGATAATTCCGATCAGCCGCAGAAGAAAAAATATGGCCGCCTGGAAATGGCCGGCCCGTTCTCCGTGCGCGATGGGGAAGACAGCTATCAGCTGTATCTGATCCGTCCCGCCAGCAGTTCACAGCTCGATTTTATCAATCTGCTGTTTGACCGGCCGCTGCTGCTGCTCATTGTCACCATGCTGATCAGCTCACCGCTACTACTGTGGCTGGCATGGAGCCTGGCAAAACCGGCACGCAAACTGAAACACGCCGCGGATGATGTTGCCGCCGGGAACCTGCGCCAGCGACCGGAACTGGAAGCAGGACCGCAGGAATTCCTTGCGGCGGGTGCCAGCTTCAACCAGATGGTCAGCGCGCTGGAACGGATGATGACCTCACAGCAGCGGCTGCTATCCGATATCTCGCATGAGCTGCGCACACCACTGACGCGCTTACAGCTGGCCACTGCGCTGATGCGCCGCCGCCACGGTGAGGCCAAAGAGCTGGAGCGTATCGAGATGGAGGCGCAGCGCCTGGATGGCATGATCAACGATCTGCTGGTGCTCTCGCGTACTCAGCACAAAAATGCGCTGGTCAGCGAGGCGATCAAGGCCAATCACCTGTGGTCGGATGTTCTGGAAGATGCGAAGTTCGAAGCGGAACAGATGGGCAAATCGCTGGAGGTACCTTATCCACCAGGTCCGTGGCCGCTGTACGGTAACCCCAGCACGCTCGACAGCGCGCTGGAAAACATCGTACGTAACGCCCTGCGCTACTCACACAGCAAAATTTCGGTCAGCTTCTCGGTGGATAAAAAAGGCGTCACCGTGCATGTGGATGATGATGGCCCGGGCGTCAGCCCTGAGGATCGGGAACAGATTTTCCGGCCGTTTTATCGTACCGATGAAGCCCGCGATCGTGAATCTGGCGGTACCGGCCTGGGGCTGGCGATTGTGGAAAATGCCATTCAGCAGCACCACGGTTGGGCCAAAGCCGATGACAGCCCGCTGGGCGGTTTACGGCTGACTATCTGGCTGCCGCTGTATACCACTCAGCACGAATAATTTGCTATCCTTCGGCCCTCGTATCAGAGGGCCGTTTCATGCTACATATCGTTTTATTCGAACCTGAAATTCCGCCAAATACCGGCAATATTATTCGCCTGTGCGCCAATACGGGCTTTCATCTGCATCTTATTGAGCCGCTGGGTTTTGCCTGGGATGATAAAAGACTGCGCCGTGCCGGGCTGGACTACCACGAGTTTACCGCTATTAAGCATCATGCAAACTATGAGGCGTTTATTGCCGCAGAAGCGCCTGAGCGCCTGTTTGCGCTGACCACCAAGGGAACCCCTGCGCACAGCGCGGTAAACTATCAGGATGGAGATTATCTGCTGTTTGGCCCGGAAACGCGTGGTCTGCCGGAAAGCATTCTGGATGCCCTGCCCGCACAGCAAAAAATCCGTATTCCGATGGTGCCAGACAGCCGCAGCATGAACCTGTCAAATGCCGTTGCGGTGGTGGTCTATGAAGCCTGGCGGCAGTTGGACTATGCGGGTGCGCTGCTAAGGCGTTGAGATTAGATCCCGTCGCCGAATTCGAAGCCCGGCACCATGCCATTAAAGTGCTGGTCCATATCCATTGACGGCATGTCGCTGTTAGGCTTGCCGACAATGCGCGCCGGAACGCCAGCGGCGGTGGTATGCGGCGGAACAGGTTGCAGCACAACGGAACCCGCGCCGATCTTCGCTCCCTGACCCACTTCAATATTGCCGAGAATTTTAGCGCCCGCGCCAATCATCACACCCTGACGGATCTTCGGATGACGATCGCCGCTGGTTTTACCGGTACCGCCAAGGGTAACGGATTGCAGAATAGAGACATCGTCTTCGATCACCGCCGTTTCACCCACAACGATACCTGTGGCGTGGTCCAGCATGATACCGCGGCCGATTTTCGCCGCCGGGTGAATATCGACGGCAAACGACACGGACACTTCGTTTTGCAGGTATACCGCCAGCGCACGACGGCCCTGATGCCACAGCCAGTGGCCAATGCGATGCGCCTGTAGTGCGTGGAACCCTTTCAGATAGAGTAGCGGCGTCGAGTATTTATCAACCGCCGGGTCGCGCTGACGCACCGCCTGAATATCGCAGGCGGCGGAAACGATCATCGACGGGTCCTGCAAATACGCATCCTGGATAACTTCACGGATAGCAATCGCGGGCATAATCGGATTTGCCAGCTTGTTAGCCAGCATATAGCTCAACGCGCTGCCAAGATCGTCGTGCTTGAGTAAGGTGGCGTGGTAAAAACTGGCCAGCATAGGTTCACAATCGGCCAGCGCACGCGCTTCCGTTTTGATGTTATCCCAGATCAGTTCAGGTTCTGCACACGACATAACTCACTCCCCACTAAAAATGGCGTCACCAGGACGCCAACAGACAACGACACGGTTATGCCATCTTAGCTACCGCTGTTCTCATCTTTTCTGGTACGCCCAAGCAGACTCAACGCTGCCTCACGCGCATTTTTACCACAGTACAGTACCTGATAAATCTGTTCGGTGATTGGCATTTCGACACCAAAACGCGCAGCCAGTGCTCTGACTTCTTTGGTGTTGCGGAAACCTTCCACCACCTGACCGATGGTTTGCTGTGCACCCTCCACATCCGCGCCCTGGCCCAGCATCATGCCGAAACGACGATTGCGCGACTGGTTGTCGGTACAGGTCAGCACCAGGTCGCCGAGGCCGGCCATGCCCATAAACGTCGTGGGATCGGCTCCCAACACGGCACCCAGGCGGCTCATTTCAGCCAGGCCTCGGGTAATCAGCGCCGTACGGGCATTCGCACCAAAGCCAATACCATCCGACATTCCCGCTCCGATAGCGATCACGTTTTTAACCGCACCGCCGAGCTGAACGCCGATAAAATCAGGATTATTGTATACCCGGAAGCTTTTACCACAGTGCAGTAATTGCTGGATCTCATCCGCGAAAGTGCTTTCAGTCGCCGCCAGCGCAATCGCGGTTGGCATACCGGCAGCCAGCTCTTTAGCGAACGTCGGGCCGGAAATCACCGCCAGCGGGATCGCGTCGCCCAGAATTTCTCGTGCCACATCCTGCAACAGACGACCGGTTTCTTTCTCCAGGCCTTTCGTTGCCCACACCAGACGGGAGTCGGCACGCAGATGTGGTTTAATCTGCTGCAAAACGTCGCCAAATACATGGCTGGGAACAACGACCAGCAAATCTCGGCTGGCAGCAATTGCTTTAGCCAGATCGGTTTCAATCTGCAGAGTATCGGGGAAAGGCACATCGGGGAGGAAAGCGGTATTGCAGCGATCGGACTGTAGCTGCGCCTGGTGTTGAGGATTATGTCCCCACAACACCACCTCGTGGCCGTTACGGGCAAGCGTAATCGCCAGGGCGGTGCCGTACGAGCCGGCACCGATGACGCTCATGGAAGCATGAGAGCTACGCATTAAGCATCCTGCTGCTGCGCTGCACCTTCTGACTGCTGCAGATAATTCATAAACAGCGCGTCGAAGTTAACCGGTGCAAGATTCAGCTGCGGGAAGGTACCGCGAGAAACCAGGCTGGTGATGCATTCACGAGCATACGGGAACAGGATATTCGGGCAGTACGCGCCCAGGCAGTGTGCCATCTGGGTGCCTTCAATGCCGCTGACAGAGAAGATACCCGCCTGCTGTACTTCACACAGAAATGCCGCTTCGTCGTTGACTGTTGCCGTTACGGTTACGCGCAGCACAACTTCATACACGTCGTCAGCCAGCTGAGTTGATGCGGTATCAAGATCCAGCTTAACTTCCGGTTCCCACTCTTTCTGGAAAACTTGCGGTGCGTTTGGCGCTTCAAAAGAGATGTCTTTGGTATAAATACGCTGGATCTGGAAAGCCATCTCGGTGTTATTTTGTTCTGACATGTTACTTAATCCTATGGGTTAATAATCCGTTATTGTGCCGCAGTGTTAGTCAGCCTATGCGCGCTCAGTGCGTGCTCCGCCCGGTTCTATTTCAACAGCGGGTCAAGACCGCCGCGGCCGTCGAGCGCAAAGAGATCGTCACAGCCGCCAATGTGCTGTGCATCAATAAAAATTTGAGGAACCGTCGTTCGGCCGCTGCGTTTAATCATGACTTCACGCGTATCGGCATCCCCATCAATCGGGATCTCCTGATAGCTTACGCCTTTCTGGTCCAGCAGCGCTTTGGCTCGATGGCAGAAAGGGCAGGTTGCTTTGGTATAGATCTCAATGTTGGCCATGCCGACACTCCTGAAGTTTACTTACCGCGAACCAGCGGCAGGTTTTCGCCGCTCCAGCCGGAAATACCGTCTTTCAGCACATACACCTGCGCAAATCCGGCAGCGTTAAGCTGTGACGCGGACTCGTGTGCCGAAGTGCCGGTAGCACAGACAACAATCAGCGGCTGCGCTTTGTGTTTCTCCAGCTCGCTGAAGCTGCCTTTTTTGATGTCTGCAGCCAGTACATTAACTGCATTTGAAATATGGCCTTTACGGAAGTCATCGCGCCCACGCACATCTACAACCACGGCATCTTCTTTGTTGATTAAACGGGTGGCTTCACCACGGCTAATCGTTTTTACTTTGGAGAACAGACCCTTAACCGTAGTCACGATCACCAAAACCAGCAAAACAACCCACGCCAGACTTAAAATTGTGTGATTGCCTGCAAACTGCATAATATCTTGCATGAGGGGTAACAACTCCCGGAAGGGTTAATAAGCTAAAAATAAGGCTTCTGAGTATACCTGCCAGGACTGCCATGTACAGTCGATAAGCTGTTCAGAGTCATGTTTTCTGCGGCAGATTACAAAAAAAGTTGCCTTAAGTGAAAAATACTATCCTGAGATAACGGTGTATCGTTCTTGAGCGGTTATTTGTTGCGCAGCGAGCCATTACGGCTGTCGTTAATCGTGATTCTGAAAGGAGTGCCGACCGCGCAAAAATTCCATGCTGGATAGCGATTACTGTTACTGTCAGTAACTGAAAATCCGGTAGAGATGGCTGGTAAGCCGCTGTTCATCGTGGAATAATCCGAAGCTATGAGGGAAAAAGCAACAGTGATACATTCATGGACCCCACGTAACAAACAGGCATCTGCGCCGTCATTACGTGCAAGCTTGTCCATCCTGACCGTCAGTGTTCTTTGCACCGGCGCGTTGCTATGGTCGTTTTCTGCTTCCGCCGCCGAAGACAACAAGTCACAGTTGCAGAGTATCCAGCAAGATATCGCTGAAAAAGAGAAAAGCGTTCAGTTGCAAAAGCAGCAGCGCAGCAAGCTTCTCGATCAGCTGCAGGCCCAGGAAAAAGTTATCGCTCAGGCCAGCCGCCAGCTGCGGGAAACGCAGTCGGGTCTGGGTTCACTGAGTAAAGATATCAGTTCTCTCACCGCCTCCATCAATAAGCTTCAGAAACAGCAGCAGCAACAGGAGTCGATGCTGGCGCAGCAGCTTGATGCCGCTTTCCGCCAGGGCCAGCACAGTGGTTTACAGCTGATCCTCAGCGGTGAAGAAAGCCAGCGCAGCGAGCGCATGCTGGCCTATTTTGGTTATCTCAATGATGCCCGGCAGAAATCTATCGATGAGCTGAAGCAAACCCGCAGCGATCTCTCGGCGCAAAAAGCCAACCTGATAGACAAGCAGGCGCAGCAAAAATCCCTCCTGGAGCAACAGCAAACTCAGCAGCAGAAGCTTGAGGGTGCGCGCCAGGCACGTAAACAAACTCTGACCACACTCGAATCATCGCTGGAGAAAGACCAGGCTCAGCTGGTAGAGCTACGGCAGAACGAAAGCCGCCTGCGCGACAAAATTGCCAAAGCCGAGCGGGAGGCGAAAGCCCGTGCCGAACGGGAAGCGCGTGAGGCGCAGAAGGTACGCGAGCGGGAAGCGCAGGCGAAGCGTAAAGGCACGGCCTATAAACCGACCGAAAGCGAGCGGGCACTGGTTTCACGTACCGGCGGTCTTGGCCGGGCGGCAGGGCAGGCTCTGTGGCCGGTGCGCGGCAGTATTGAGCACCGTTTTGGCGAACAGTTACAGGGCGAGCTTCGCTGGAAGGGCCTGGTGATCGCCGCACCGGAAGGGACGGAAGTTAAAGCCATTGCCGATGGCCGGGTATTAATGGCCGACTGGCTACAGGGCTATGGCCTGGTGGTGGTCGTGGAGCACGGTAAGGGCGATATGAGCCTGTATGGCTATAATCAGAGTGCGCTGGTGAGCGTGGGAACACAGGTCCGGGCAGGGCAGCCCATTGCGCTGGTTGGCAACAGCGGTGGCCGCGGCACGCCTTCACTCTATTTCGAAATCCGCCGCCAGGGACAGGCCGTCAATCCACTGCCGTGGTTAGGAAGATAATTTTGTTTCAGTTACGAAAAATCAGCGGCCTGCTGGTAGCGCTTGTTTTGGCCAGCCCGGCGTTTGCCGGTAAGCTTTCGATAGTGATTGATGATTTTGGTTACCGTCCGGCGCAGGAAAATCAGGTATTACAGATGCCTGCGGCCATTTCCGTGGCGGTGTTGCCTAATGCACCACACGCCCGGGAGATGGCAACCAAAGCTCATCAGCGCGGCCACGAAGTGCTGATCCACTTGCCGATGGCACCACTCAGCAAACAGCCGCTGGAAAAAGACACTCTGCGCCCGGACATGTCCGTGGATGAAATTGCGCGCATCGTGCGTGAAGCCGCTGCCGATGTGCCCTATGCCGTTGGGTTAAATAACCATATGGGCAGCGCAATGACCTCCAGCCTGCCCGGCATGCAGAAAGTGATGCAGGTTCTTGACCGCTATAATTTTTATTTCCTCGACAGTATGACCATCGGCAATAGCCAGTCAACGCGCGCCGCCGCCGGCACCAGCGTTAAAGTCATTAAGCGCCGCGTGTTCCTGGACGATACGCAGAATGAGGCGGATATCCGCCAGCAGTTTACCCGGGCGGTCCGGCTTGCCCAGCGCGACGGTTCGGCGATTGCCATTGGTCACCCCCATCCGACGACGGTTCGCGTTCTTCAACAAATGCTGCCAACGCTGCCTGCCGATATCACGCTGGTGCGTCCAAGTCAGCTACTCAACGAGCCGCAGCATGGCAGCAACACGTCGCTGCCTGAGACCCGGCCGCAACCGATCAAGCCGCGCAATCCGTTCCGCGTTGGCAAAAACTGCCCGGTGAAAACCGCGCCGGTTCCGGCAGCGCGTGCTGTTGGTATCGTCGCAGAAAGTGTTGCCGAGAGCCCGTTGCTGAAGACGCTGTCGCAGCAGTTTTCAGGATTAAAGCCTGATTTTTCTCGCTAATTCGTTCGCCGCCAGCACCTGCTGGCGGCAGCATTCTACGACGGCCAGTTAAGGATCACCTTGCCCGAATGCCCGGAGCGCATTTCATCAAATCCCTGCTGGAAATCGTCAATGTCATAGCGGTGAGTAATAATCGGCGTTAAATCCAACCCGGACTGCAGCAGTGCCACCATTTTGTACCAGGTTTCAAACATCTCCCGGCCATAAATGCCTTTGATAAACAGCCCCTTGAAAATCACCTGATTCCAGTCGATAGCCATCTCCTGTGAGGGAATGCCGAGCATAGCAATGCGCCCGCCGTGGTTCATCACGCCCAGCATGGAACGGAATGCAGCAGGAACACCCGACATCTCCAGCCCGATATCAAATCCTTCCGTCATTCCCAGGTCGCTCATCACCGACGTCAGGTCGTGCCGGCCGACGTTGACCGCCCGGGTCACACCCATCTTCTGCGCCAGCGCCAGCCGGTAGTCATTAACGTCGGTGATCACTACATGTCGCGCGCCTACGTGGCGACAGATGGCTGCCGCCATAATGCCGATAGGTCCTGCTCCGGTAATCAACACATCCTCACCAACCAGGTCGAAAGACAATGCCGTATGTACTGCATTGCCGAAGGGGTCGAAAATCGCCGCCAGATCGTCTGGAATATTATCGGGGATTTTAAAGGCGTTAACCGCCGGAATAGACAGATATTCAGCAAAGCAGCCCTGCCGGTTAACGCCAACACCGATGGCATTACGGCACAGGTGAGTGCGCCCTCCCCGGCAGTTACGGCAGTGGCCGCAGGTAATATGCCCCTCGCCGGATACCCTGTCGCCAGGCTGAAAGCCAACCACTTCCTGCCCCACCGCCACCACCTCGCCGACGTATTCGTGGCCGGTAATCATCGGCACCGGAATGGTTTTCTGCGACCAGGCATCCCAGTTATAAATATGCACATCAGTGCCGCAGATCGCCGTTTTGCGGATTTTGATTAACACATCGTTGTGCCCCGGCTCGGGGATGGGGGCATCGTTGATCATCCAGATACCCGGCCGGGCGTGCAGTTTTGCTAGTGCTTTCATCACGTCTCCTTCAGGCAATAACGCCAAGCTGCCGACCAACACGAGTAAATGCATCTACCGCGCGTTCCAGCTGCGGCTGGGTGTGGGAGGCTGAAATCTGGGTACGGATGCGCGCTTTTCCTTCAGGCACCACCGGGTAGAAGAAACCGGTCACGTAAATCCCCTCCTGCTGTAACAGGCTGGCAAACGTCTGCGCCAGCCGGGCATCGCCCAGCATCACGGGAATGATGGCGTGATCGGCCCCGGCCAGGGTGAATCCTGCGGCCTGCATCGCGGAGCGAAAATAATTTACGTTATCCCACAGCCGCTGGCGCAGCCCATCGCCCTCTGCCAGCATAGAAAGTACCTGTATCGATGCCGCCACAATTGACGGCGCCAGCGAGTTGGAAAACAGGTAAGGCCGGGATCGCTGGCGCAGCCACTCCACCACCTCTTTTTTAGCAGCGGTGTAGCCGCCAGATGCGCCGCCAAGCGCTTTACCCAGCGTGCCGGTGATAATATCCACCCTACCCATCACGCCGCAGTATTCGTGGCTGCCCCGCCCCGCCCCGCCCACAAAGCCCACCGCGTGCGAATCGTCCACCATCACCAGCGCCTGATAGCGATCGGCGAGATCGCAGATCCCCGCCAGATTGGCAATCACGCCATCCATCGAAAACACGCCGTCGGTAGCGATAAGAATATGGCGCGCACCCTCTTCCCGAGCCCGCTGCAGGCAGGATTCCAGCTCGGCCATATCATTGTTGCTGTAGCGATAGCGCTTCGCCTTACACAGGCGGATACCGTCAATAATCGACGCGTGGTTTAGCGCGTCAGAGATTACCGCATCTTCAGCGCTAAGCAGGGTTTCGAACAGCCCACCGTTGGCATCAAAGCAGGAGGAGTAAAGGATGCTGTCTTCCATCCCAAGAAATTCAGCCAGTTGACGCTCCAGCTGGCGATGGCTGTCCTGCGTTCCGCAAATAAATCGTACCGAGGCCATGCCAAAACCGTGCGTATCCAGCCCTGATTTTGCGGCAGCGATTAGCGACGGATGGTTAGCCAGCCCGAGATAGTTATTGGCACAAAAATTCAGCAGCTCGCTGCCGTCGGCCAGCTGAATCACCGCCTGCTGCGCACCGGCAATCTGCCGCTCGTGTTTAAACAATCCCTCGCATTCTGCATTCAGCAACTGCTGCTTAACCTGCTGATAAAAAACATCCTTCATGTTTATCCCTCACCAACTATTTTCAGCGACACTGTATACTGAAAATACAACACAATGACGGACAGATATGACGGAAGATATCAATATTGCAGCATATCTCACGGAATAATTTATGAAGGGACACGTGTTACAGACTCGTCTGGCTGTGTGTGGCGCGTTGAGATGTTATGATATGACTATTAGCGCGTGGAGCCTCCTGTTCCACCCCACAGCAAAGGTTAATGCTCATGATTATCGTCACCGGCGGCGCTGGATTTATTGGAAGTAATATCATCAAGGCGCTGAATGATAAGGGCCATACTGACATTCTTGTGGTAGACAATCTGAAAGACGGCACCAAATTCGCCAACCTGGTCGATTTAGACGTCGCCGACTATATGGATAAAGAAGACTTCCTGATTTCCATTCTGGCCGATGAAGATTTTGGCAACGTTGAAGCCGTATTCCATGAAGGCGCCTGCTCTTCCACGACCGAGTGGGATGGTAAGTACATGATGGATAATAACTATCAGTACTCTAAAGAGCTGCTGCATTACTGCCTTGAGCACGATATTCCGTTCCTGTACGCCTCCTCCGCCGCAACTTACGGTGGCCGTAATGCCGACTTTATTGAAGAGCGCCAGTTTGAAGAGCCGCTGAACGTGTACGGCTACTCCAAGATGCTGTTCGACCACTACGTGCGCAGCATCCTGCCAGGAGCGCAGTCTCAGGTTTGTGGCTTCCGTTACTTCAACGTCTACGGGCCGCGCGAAGGTCATAAAGGCAGTATGGCCAGCGTGGCATTCCATCTGAATACCCAGCTGAAAAACGGTGAGAACCCGAAACTGTTCGAAGGCAGCGACGGATTTAAGCGCGACTTTATCTATGTGGAAGACGTTGCATCGGTCAACCTGTGGTTCTGGGAAAACAATGTGTCCGGCATCTTTAACTGCGGTACCGGCCGGGCTGAATCTTTCCAGGAAGTGGCAGATGCCGCGCTGAAATACCATCAGCAGGGCGAAATTGAGTACATTCCGTTCCCGGAAAAACTGAAAGGCCGCTATCAGGCATTTACCCTCGCCGACCAGACCAAACTGCGCGCTGCGGGCTACGATAAGCCGTTCAAAACCGTCGCCGAAGGCGTGGCTGAATATATGGCGTGGCTGAACCGTAACGGTTAACGGAGCGGGGCAGGCAATGAAAATTCTGGTTATTGGCCCGTCGTGGGTCGGCGACATGATGATGTCGCAGAGCCTCTATCGTACGCTGAAGGCGGAACATCCCGGGGCGATAATCGATGTGATGGCGCCAGCCTGGTGCCGGCCCCTGCTATCGCGCATGCCGGAAGTGAACGAGGCGCTGGCGATGCCGCTGGGCCACGGAGCACTGGAGATTGGTGAACGCCGTCGGCTTGGCAAAGCGCTGCGCGAAAAGGGCTACGATCGCGCCTATGTGCTGCCAAACTCGTTTAAATCCGCGCTGGTACCGTTTTTTGCTGCTGTCCCACGCCGCACCGGCTGGCGTGGAGAAATGCGCTACGGCCTGCTAAACGATATCCGTACGCTGGATAAAGCGGCGTTTCCGCTGATGGTGCAGCGCTACGTCGCACTGGCCTACGATAAATCCCGTATCGCCAGCGCCCGCGATCTGCCCCAGCCGCTGCTGTGGCCGAAACTGGTGGTAGAAGACGCGGAAAAGCAGAGTACAGCCGCCGCGTTTAATCTTCCCGCAGATCGACCGATTATCGGCTTCTGCCCCGGCGCAGAATTTGGCCCGGCAAAACGCTGGCCGCACTATCACTATGCCGCGCTGGCGCAGCAGCTGATCGACCAGGGCTATCAGATAGCGCTGTTTGGCTCCGCGAAAGACCATGAAACCGGCGAGCAAATCCTCTCCGCGCTGGCCGAAAATAGCCGACAGCACTGCCGCAATCTCACTGGCGAAACCCAGTTGGAACAGGCGGTTATCCTGCTGGCCTGCTGCCATGCCGTGGTGAGCAACGATTCAGGGCTGATGCATATTGCCGCAGCGCTCGATCGCCCGCTGGTGGCGCTATACGGTCCGAGTAGCCCGGATTTCACCCCGCCGCTGTCCGATAAGGCCAGGGTGATACGCCTGATTGAGGGCTACCATAAAGTACGTAAGGGTGATGCCGCAGAGGGCTATCACCAGAGTTTGATCGATATTACTCCAGAGCGCGTTATCGCCGAACTGGAAACGCTATGTCCTGTACCAGGAGTTTGAATGCGGGTTCTGATTATTAAAACCTCCTCAATGGGAGATGTATTGCACTCGCTACCAGCATTAACGGACGCCATGCAGGCCATTCCCGGAGTTCGTTTTGACTGGGTCGTTGAAGAGGGCTTTGCTCAGATCCCTTCCTGGCATCCGGCCGTGGACCGCGTACTGCCCGTGGCCATTCGTCGCTGGCGTAAACACTGGTTTGGCACTCAGAACCGCAAAGAGCGTGTGGAGTTTAAGCGCAAGCTACAGTCACGAGAGTATGATGTAGTGCTGGATGCGCAGGGGCTGATTAAAAGTGCAGCCCTGGTGACGCGCCTGGCGAAAGGCGTCAAGCACGGCGCCGACAGCCGCAGCGCGCGCGAACCCTTTGCCAGCTGGTGGTACGACCGCCGCCATCAGATTAACAAGCAGCAGCACGCCGTACAGCGTACGCGAGAACTGTTCGCCAAAAGCCTTGGCTACGCGCTGCCGGAAACCACAGGTGATTATGCCATTGCCCGGCACTTTATCCACGAGCTGCCGGTGGATGCCGGTCAGTACCTGGTGTTTCTGCACGCCACGACTCGCGACAATAAGCACTGGTCGGAAAGCCACTGGCGCGAACTTATTGGTTTAATACAGCCGTCAGGATTGCGGATAAAGCTTCCCTGGGGTGCGGAACACGAGCATCAGCGAGCGATTCGCCTGGCTGAAGGGTTTGATTTCGTTGAGGTGCTACCTAAACTTTCGCTTGAGCAGGTCGCCCGAACGCTGGCTGGTGCGCGTGCGGTGGTGTCCGTCGATACCGGTCTTAGCCACTTAACCGCCGCGCTCGACCGCCCGAATATCACACTGTATGGCCCCACCGATCCGGGACTGATTGGCGGCTACGGCAAGAATCAGTTTGCCCTTATATCTCCGGATAAAAACATGGATTCGTTGAGTGCAGAGCAGGTCATGGAACAACTTACCAATACGCTGATGGTTGTTCCGGCAATTTCAGACAACGGGCAAGGAAAATGAAAAAAAAGAAATTTGCCAAATTACGGGAATGGAACCGTCGCCGTAATTACCTTATGAAAGCCCTGCGAATGAATTTTGCACGCTGGCGTTTCGATCTTAAGGAGCGCAAAAACTTCAATTTCTCTAACGTTAAACGCGTACTCTTTCTACGTGATGATGACAAAATTGGGGATATGGTCGTTTCAACCTCACTGTTTCGTGAGTTTGGCCGTGCAGGCTATCAGCTCGATGTACTGGCAGGAAAAAATAATGCCAGCATTATTGAGCACAATCCCTACATCCATCAAATCATCGTCGCCCCTGATAGCCATAATGCCAGCCTGGAGTTGGCGCACAAACTCGCCCGTCAGCCGTACGATTTAGTTGTTGATATGGGTGATAAAATGTCGCCTTCGCGCCTGCAGTTCCTGCGTCTGCTCAACGCGAGCAGCCTGATTGGCTTCAATAAGCCGCAATATAATATCTATACCCGATCGCTCGACTATATGGGTTACGATACACATATTACCGGGCGCTATGCGCTATTGCTGGAATCTCTTGGGTTCAAAGATTTTAGTATCGATTACGACCTGCACTGTCCGGAACAAACGGGGCAGCAGGTTGGTGACTTTATTGAGTCACTGCCTGGCACGCTAAATATCGTGCTTAACCCATTTACAGCCGATCGGCGGAGAGATTTATCCGTTACCCAGTGCAGCGAACTGATTAAGCGGATTAAAGAAAAATTCCCCATGGCGAATGTCATTATTATTGGGTCCCCCTCTCGCATCAGCAGCCTGACCATTACCAAAGCGTATCTTAATCCCTTCGATTCACTCAGCAGCGCGATTGAGCTAATTCGTCGCGCCGACCTGGTTATCAGCCCTGATACATCCATCGTGCATATTGCCACAGCATGGAAAAAGCCGCTGGTCAGCCTGTATGGCCACGATCTGCACGGTAAATTTATTAATAGCGCCGTGTGGGGACCGGGTAATACCCGGTCCGTACAGTTATTCACGCGTGATAAGGAACACCCGGTCTCAACGATTGCGATCGAAGAGATTATTGCCGCCGTCGAAAAACTACTTTAATGCCGGCGTTTCGTTCCGGGGCTTTTCGTTATGCCACAGGGCGGAAAGGATAAATATTAACGGAAAGAAAATTGACTGCTCCCGGCTGATAAATATGACATCGGTCAGCCCGCTGAAAATAACGACCAGTACCGTCGCCAGGAGCAGTGGATTATGGGACTTTCGGGCATATAACAGCATTGTGGCATAGAATAAGAGCAACACGACCAACCCCTGAATTCCCTGCAGGCTGGCCGTCTCGATCACTTCATTGTGTAAATGGATATTCACAAACGCCAGGGACGCTTTTTCCCGATGGTGTTCCGCAACATACTGTTTAAACCAGACAATACGCTCTTCCTGGCTCATTCCAAGAGGATGCTGCTCAAAGCTTGCCGCACCCACTTTCCACATAGCCAGGCGACTGCTTAAAGAGCTTTCTGAGTTACCATGAGTTCGTTCGTACAGGGCTATTTGTTTCTCTGTAAGCAAAATCTTTGGCTTAATTACACTATTATAACTAGCACTAATTAAAGACCCTAGAATCATTAAGTAAATTATTAGAAGTTTTTTATTTAAATCTCGAATCTTAACTAAACCAATAACCATCACGATCACTGGAAACGCCAGCATGACATTTCGTGTACCGGTTAGAAACACCAGATATAAGGCCGCCACAAATACTATACCGGCCTGAATCAGGCTAATCAGATGGGAAGATTTCGCCAGCATAAAAATCACCGCCGCCGCCAATGCCGAGTACATATAAGCTGCATCGGTGGCGCGGCCCTGATAGAAATCAACTCGCTGCAGGCCGGTAAAATACTGGTAAAGGCCGACGCCGCTGGCGACGACAAAGGCCGCGATCAGCGATCCCTTTATCAATTGGGCAGTTTTGACACGGTAGCATTCTTTGTACGCCAGAAGAAACCAGGCGATCAGGGCGGACAGGATCAACCGCTTACCGGTAGCCAGATAGGAGTTATAGATATCGAAGTCAGGATTACCGATATATTCAACCGCAAACCAAAATAATTTACTGACGCCAAGTAAAGCCAGTGCCAGCACAAAAAAAACATTCCATCTTTTCAATGACGGGCGAAAGAAGACCAGACCCGCTATCGAAAAGTAGGAGGAAAAGAAGAAAGCGATGCGAGAAGATTTTTCATCGAAAAAATTAAAAAACACCGACAGCAGGGCGCACACAAGAGCGCCAAAATAAAAAAACATCTCTTTATCTGAAAAATATCTGGATGGTAATTTAAGCACGACTACTCCTGAACTTCATTATGTGGCTTTTCTAAAGCGATCAACTTTAACCTTTCCGATACTTTTTCAATCACACTTTCAGGGGTAATTAAATCCATCGCATTAGCAACGTGTTGATTACTTTTACGACGAGCAACGTAAATCACATCGTGCATATGTCGATCCTGGAACGGCCCGGTGGAATAGGGATTTGCATTAACGAACAAGCTGACCGTCGGTGTTTTCGCCGCAATTGCGATATGCAGAGGACCCGTATCACCGGTCAGCAGCACCGAAAATTCATTTATCAGTTCTGTCAGTTGAATCAGTCCGGTAGTACCAACGTAATCAGTGATGCGAGACTTGAAACGTGTATCCAGGTGTTGCCAGAATTCAGCCACCAGCGATTTTTCGCCAGGACCACCAATTAATGCAATGCGTAGATCGCCCGGTTGTTGCAGTAAGGCGGCTGCGACCTGAGCAAAGTGCTTAGGTGCCCAACAGCGATCGGGTTTAGAAGCGCCCATCTGGAAGCCGACCGTCAGAATATTTCGCGGGGTCGGTTCTGCCAGTTTTATCGGTAATTTCATTTCATGGTCGCTGGCGTCACATACCAGCGGTTCCACCAGCGCCATCTTGCGCTGGATAATGTGGCCGACATAGCCAATCGTGTAGTCAGCAAGCCAGCGATCGCGAGCGTCGAACCCATCGTAGTAGTTATCACGAATCACATATTGCGTACCGGCAAGCACCGCGCTGAGATAATCATACGGTTCGTGCGAATGAAGTAACAACGCCAAATCGGGCGGTCCCTGCTCTTCCTTTAGCGCCTTGATCATCGTACACATGGAGGAAAACTTATTATTCCACCAGACGACGCGATTCCAGTCCTCGCCATTTTGCAGGAACTCGCGAAATTTTTCGTGCGCCACCAGCGTGATCGTCGAGGTGGGATAGCGTAATCTGATCGCGCGAATTGCAGGTGAATTAAACAGAAAATCACCCAGTGCCGTGGTCGAGTAAATAACAATATGACGGAATTCTTGTTCCCGGCTCACGGATTGAGCGAATTTTAGACGCCCATTCCAGCGCGTGAAGATGGTCAAAAAGAGGTTAACAGCTTTGATCTTCCAGCGCTTACTCATTAAAATTTCTCAATCTGGCATTGTATTTAATTGGCATCAGGTAAACAGTCAGACTTCATCTTTCTGAATAAGTTTGCCGCATCTCAACCCACTTTACTCTGGTAATATTCTGATAAAGTTAACCCCGTCGTACGCGACTGCAACCAGCTGAACAGCTGCTCCAGATCGTCATACAACGCATCGATATCCGCGGCGGTTTTGAACGTCGGGCTGCCGCCGGGCATAAATTCCGACGAATGCAGCATAAACTCCACGTAGTCGCTGCCAGCGGCCAGCGTTTTTTCCGCCACGCCGATCATCTGCTGAAGATTACCGCGCATCGGCCTCAGCCAGTGGACCGATGGACTGCGTTGCTTTCCACGCAGACGATCCCAGCCCTGTTTGACGCCGTTCATCAGCGCCGAGTGCTTGTACTGAATACTCATCGGCACTTCCAGCAGCAGGGAATCACCCGCCCGGGAAATATCCTGCGGGTCAATAAAATAAGCGCGATCGGGAAAATACTGGTAGTTGGTGCCGCCGTTACCCTGCGGCGCGCCCGGCGAAAACTGCCAGTTCACGCGCGGGGTGACCGAGCAATCAACCTGATACCCCAGCTCAATCAGCAAACGGGCATAAAATTCGTTAAACGCCCAGCGCCCGGCGCGGTGGCTGCGCATTTTTGTCTGCAGAGTGTCTTCCAGCAGCCGGGTGATGTAGCTGACTTTCTCACGGATTATCGCTTCAGGGTATTCGATCAAATAAGGCTTGTGCCGCCAGTCGTCGCCGGTTAAGTCCTGTATCGGTGGATTGTTCCACGCGTGCAGATGCATACCGATCTCACCGGTATCGCGCGCAATTACGTCGCAGGCAAATTCAACGTAGGCCGGATCGATCGCCATTTCATAGTTCGTCAGCCAGGTTGGCTTAAAGGCATACTTTTCACAAAGCTGCTGGAAACGTGGCAAAAACCGGGTATTTTCGGTGGTGATCCGATCGTGATTTTGCCAAAGATTATCGCCTTCGGTATCGATGGTGATGATAAACGCGGGCTTACCCATATTCTTTCCTGTCAGCACAATTACCTGCGGCTATGTTACTAGCGGGCCAGCAAAGCGCAAAGGTAATTCCGCTCATCACGGCGTTAGCGGGAGGCGAGGCTAGCCACGCCCTGGTGACTGCTTTAGAATCAGCGACTGGTTTATTGAACAGCGATAAAGCATGGAATCTCTGGATCTGCCCCACATCCCTCACCCGGTATCACGTATCCTGGTGATCAAATTTCGCCACCATGGCGATATGCTGCTGACTACGCCGGTTATTCACTCGTTAAAAGCCGCCTTTCCTGATGCTCAGATAGACGTGCTGCTTTTCGAGGAAACCCGCACCATGCTTAGCTGTCATCCTGATATTCACCGGATCTATGCTATCGATCGCAGCTGGAAAAAACAGGGTGTACGTTTCCAGGTTAGCCAGGAGTGGCGGCTAATGAGCACCCTGAGAAAGCAGCATTACGATATGGTGCTGAATCTGGCCGATCAGTGGCGCAGTGCGATCATTACCCGCTTCACCGGCGCACGTGTGCGTCTGGGGTTTGATTTCCCGAAGCGTCAGGGAAGGCTGTGGCGTCAGTGCCATACACAGTTAGTTTCCACTGCAGACCATAATTCGCTGCATACCGTGGAGCAGAATCTGTCGCTGCTGGCACCTTTGCGGCTTCCACAGCGGCGGGATAACGTCGCCATGCACTACTCTGACGCAGATCGGCAGATCGTTCGCGAGCTTGCTGGTCCGGAAGATTATATCGTGGTTCAACCGACCTCCCGCTGGTTCTTCAAATGCTGGAGCGAGGAGAAGTTTGCTGCCACGCTTCAGGGACTGCTGAATGATGGACGCAAAGTAATACTGACCTCTGGCCCTGACGGCAAAGAAATAGCGATGGTTGAAGGGATTATCGGGCGACTGACCTCGCGAGAAGGCGTTCTCTCTCTGGCCGGGAAGCTGACGCTGACCCAGCTTGCCGCGCTGATTGACGGTGCGCAGCTGTTTATCGGCGTGGATTCCGTTCCGATGCACATGGCCGCGGCACTACAAACGCCAACAATCGCGCTGTTTGGCCCCTCAAAACTGGTGTTCTGGCGCCCCTGGCAAGTTAAAGGCGAAATCATCTGGGCAGGAGACTACGCTCCTCTGCCGGACCCGGACAGCGTTGATACCCGCACCAGCGAGCGCTATCTGGATGCCATTCCCGTTGACGATGTCCTGGCAGCAGCAAGGAGGCTTTTAGCATGAAACCCATCAGACTGGCGATCGTACGGCAGAAATACCGGCCCGACGGCGGCGCAGAGCGTTTTATCGCCCGCGCGCTGGAAGCGCTGGACCAGCAGTCGCTGGATCTCAACGTGATTACCCGTGAATGGCAGGGTCAGCGTCAGCCCAACTGGCACCTGCATATCTGTAATCCGACAAAATGGGGCCGCATCAGCCGCGAGCGAGGGTTTGCCGACGCCGCCCGGGCGCTATGGCAGCGTGAAAACTTCGATATCGTTCAGAGCCACGAGCGCATTGCCGGATGCGATATCTACCGCGCCGGTGACGGTGTTCATCAGCGCTGGCTTGAGCTGCGCGGCCGGCTGATGCCGGGCTGGCGACATAAGCTACTGCTGGCGAATCGCTATCACCGCTACGTGATGGCGGCTGAAAAAGCGATGTATGAAGCCCCGGAGCTGAAAGCCGTTATCTGCAATGCGGAGATGGTGAAGAAGGAAATCATCCAGCGGTTTGGCGTCGCCAGCGACAAAATCCACGTCATTTACAACGCGATTAACACTGCCCAGTTCGTCCCGGCAGAGATGGCCACGCGCGCGGCTATCCGGCAGAAAATCGCGCTGCCGCTGGATGCCAGCGTGTTGATTTATGTCGGTTCCGGCTTCGAGCGTAAAGGGCTGGCGGCGGCAATACGTGCAGTAGCCAGTACCGATCGTTACCTGCTGGTCGTCGGCAAAGATAAAGCAGAGAAACAGTATCGGGCACTGGCTACAGAGCTGGGTTGCGCCGATCGTATCCGCTTCGTCGGGATGCAATCGGATACGCTGCCGTGGTATCAGGCCGCCGATGGGCTGCTGCTGCCCACACTGTACGATCCGTTCCCCAATGTTATCCTCGAGGCAATGGCCTGCGGCCTGCCGGTAATCACTTCGACCACCTGCGGCGGCGCGGAGTTTATTCAGCAGGGGCATAATGGCTATGTGTGTGATGCGCTGGATATCAATGCACTGCGCGACGCTGTGATGGCCCTTCCCGCGCGTGCGACCGATAGCAGCATGGGGCTGGCGGCCCGCAAACAGGTGCTGGCCTCCACGCCGCAGCGGCTGTCACAGCAGCTGGTATCGCTTTATCAACAGATTCTGGACTAAACGATGCGTATTTTGATGGTTATTGACGGCCTGCCGGGCGGCGGCGCCGAGAAAGTGGTGCTGACGCTGTGCGAAGGGATGCAGAAGATGGGCCATGATGTCAGCCTGTTCTCGCTGCGCAACGTGTGCAATTACACTATCCCGGACGGGATTGATTATCAGATTGTGGAGCGCCCGAGCAAAGCTCCCTGGCGCAAGCTGACCGAACTGCCGCGCCGCGCCGCCGCGCTGGATGAGGCCATCGCGGTCAGCGAATCGCGTGCCGGCAGCTATGATTTAATCTTCTCCAATCTGCATAAAACCGACCGGATTGTCTCGCGCTGTAAAGCCATTCCGCCGCAGAAGCTGTGGTACTGCATCCACGGTATTCTCTCTACCTCTTACCTTGGCCATCGCAGCGGGTTCAGCCGCTGGCTGAAGCTGCGTAAGATCGCCCGGGTTTATGAGGGAAAAAATATCGTCGCGGTATCCCGCGCGGTGGGAGAAGATTTGACCCAACAGCTGGCGATAACCCCCTCCCGACTGGCGGTTATCAATAATCCTTTTGATATTGAAAGTATTCTGCAGCAGGCCGCAGAACCTTTATCCGTCGCGGGTGTGCCTTATATCGTTCACGTCGGGCGTTTTCATCCGCATAAGCGACACGATCGCCTGCTGGAAGCCTTTGCGGCATCGGGCATTCCGGCCAAGCTGGTACTGGCAGGTACCGGCAATGAAGACCAGCTCGCCAAAACCAGGGATCTGGCTATTCGTTTGGGTATTGATGACCGGGTGGTTTTCGCCGGTTTCAAGGCCAACCCCTACCCGCTGATTAAACATGCCCGAATGCTGGTACTGAGCTCGGATAGCGAAGGGTTTGGCAATGTGCTGGTGGAAGCCCTGCTGTGCGGCACCCCGGTGGTCAGCACGCGCTGCCCGGGTGGCCCGGCGGAAATTCTAGAACGTATGGGTCTGAACGATGCGCTGGCAGAGTTAACTGCCGATTCGCTGGCCGCGAAGATAGCGGCGACCTGGCAGTCGCCACCGTTCATCGATACCCAAAAACTCGCTGAGTATGATTTAGAACCCGTTTGCCGGCAGTATCTGGCGCTTCAGGCGAAATCAATCCGCTAAGCTTTGTAGCTGCTGCCAGACCTCATCGACACTGATATCCGCGCACTCACCGGATGGCGTCTGCATAATCCGGTAGTCCCCTGACCACGGATGCCAGACTTTGCTGTCCGTGTCACCAAACAGCACCACCTGCTTTTTATTCATTGCCGAGGCCAGATGCATCTGGCCTCCGTCGCTGCACAGCAGGCGATCGCAGCGTTCAAACGCCGCCACCAGCTCGCGCACCGAAGCGGTGGGATAGAGTGAAACACGTTCGCCGTCACAGGCCGCCAGTACCTGCTGGGCGCGATGTTCATCGCCGACATCATCAGGCGCCAGAGTGCCCTGCGGGGACCAGAAGATGACCGCACTGCCGTTACCGGTCGCCAGGTGGCGCTGGATGATCTCGACGTAGCGCTCCAGCGGCCAGCGCCGTTTAGGGCTGCGGCTGCTGATATGCACTGCCAGAACCGGACCACCGCTATGGCTTCGTTCGGCAAAACGGCGGGCGGCCTGCTGGCGCTCCTGTTCGCTCAGCCAAATCCGCACCGGGGGGATCGTCAGCTTTTTGTCGCTGATGGCAGAAAGATAGCTGAAAGTACGCTCAACCTGGTGCTCGCCAATGAAATCCACAGGCCGGAAAGGAACACTTATCGCCCGGTCGCCAGTATCGGCACCGATGATATGCTTTATTCCTGCCATTTTTGCCAGCCGAAGGCTGTATACGCAGGGATTCGGGTTCGCCAGTATCGCTGCATCAAAGCGGATGCGGCGCAGCCGCATGAAAATTTTCAGACGATCGAGATACACGCCAAACTTGCTCTCATTTTTCTTTCGGTGCTTGGCTTTACGGTAAATAAAGGTGTTTACAATGTGCGGGTTATTTTTAACTACGTCCTGGCTGACGGTGTTGATCAGTAAATAGACGTTGGCATCGGGCCAGGCAGATTTGACCCCTTCAATCAGCGGCGTGGTACACACCAGATCGCCAATATTGTCACGGCGGATAATCAAAATGTTTTTCATTGTACTTTTCAAACGACGGTTCTCGCCCGATCTTTTCACCGATGCCAAAGAGTAGATCCCTGCCCCTCTTCAACCAGTTTCCAAAACATCTCAATCCGTCGAGAGCATAAAAAAGTGCGTCTGTTGAAACACACTTGCGGTATCCGATCGTTCGTCCGCTAACAGCTCAGACAGCACGTAATATTAAATTACACACGTATCATCAAAAAAAGAATTCCTGCCCTGGCATAATAACGACTAACACCATGAAAATTATAGTAATAATAAAACACTTAGAGAATGGACTCTTCTATGCAACTCCCCCCACTGCTCACGGTGATCGTTCCACTGTACAACGCCGGTAGTTTTTTTAAGCCTTTTATGGAATCGCTGCTGGCACAAACTTTCCAACAGCTGGAGATAATCATTGTCGATGATGGCTCAACCGACGGCTCCGGAGAGTCGGCCGATGAATATGCCGACCGTGTGGCGCATATTCGCGTGATCCATCAGGCAAACAGCGGCGTATCGCGCGCCAGAAATACCGGCCTGCAGCAGGCTCGGGGGCAATACGTTACCTTTCCCGATGCTGACGATATTCTGGAACCGCAGATGTATCAGACCCTGATGGAAATGGTATTAGCGGATGACCTTGACGCCGCACAGTGTAATGCTCTGCGTATCAATGCTCACAATAATATCAGCAGCCCGCTGATTCCTTTTGAGCGGTTACAGTCAACTTCAGTCATGTCCGGTGCAGACTGGCTCAACCGGGCGCTGAAAACCCGTCGCTATCTACATGTCGTCTGGCTGGGGGTTTATCGTCTTTCGCTGATTCATGCCTGCAGGCTGCACTTTATCCCCGGCCTGCATCATCAGGACATACCATGGACGACCGAATTCATGTTTAACGCGCGGAGAGTGCGCTACAGCGATGCACCACTCTATCGTTACAGAATTCATACCGAGTCGATCAGCCATCGCCGCCGCCAGGGTCGGCAAAATGTCCGATACCAGCGCCATTATCTTCGCATCTGCGCTTTGCTGGACGACATGAATCGGCGCTACCAGCATCGGGTGCCTATCTATCGTTCCTTTCATGCACAAATTACCCGCGAGGCGCTAAGCGTCTGCCATGCTATTCGCCGCGAAGCTGATGCCGACGCACGCCGAACAATGATTCACGACCTTATGCGAACCCGAACCCCTCAGCGTATGATGCGGAACGCTCGCGGTATTACTCAGTGGTATAAACTGCTGGTATGGCACATGCGCCTGTTTTATCTCTATCACTCTCACCGAGTGAGTTGATAAGACGCACTGCGATATTTAATGCCTTCATCATCAGGTACAGTACCCCGTTAATGAAGTACTGTGAGACAGCATCACTTATCTGATAACATGCCCTATTATTCCTTTTTTTGGCAATCTCTGGGCATAAGTCTCTTTTCACCTGAAAAAACAATGTGATGATTACCATTTATACCGTATTACTGTATCTCATTCAGCCCTTCATCTGGCTCCGTCTCTGGTTACGCGGCCGGAAAGCGCCTGCCTACCGCCTGCGATGGGCTGAGCGCTATGGCTTCTGCAAAGGTAAAGTAAAGCCTGATGGGATCTTGCTGCATTCGGTTTCTGTCGGTGAAACCCTGGCCGCTATACCGTTGGTTCGCGCGCTACGCCATCGCTATCCCGATCTGCCGATCGTCGTAACGACTATGACGCCAACGGGTTCCGAACGCGCCAGCTCTGCGTTTGGTAAAGACGTTCATCATGTCTATCTGCCCTATGATTTACCCGGCGCAATGAATCGCTTTCTGGATACCGTCAATCCCCGACTGGTGATCATTATGGAAACCGAGCTCTGGCCGAATATGATCTCCCAGCTGCACGCGCGTAAAATTCCACTGGTGATCGCCAATGCTCGCCTGTCTGAACGTTCGGCGAAGGGCTATCAGAAAATCGCCAAGTTTATGAAGCAGCTGCTGCAGAAAATTACCCTGATAGCAGCGCAAAACCAGGAAGACGGCGAGCGCTTTATCAGCCTCGGACTGAAACGTTCACATCTGGCCGTGACAGGTAGCCTGAAGTTCGATATTTCCGTGACCCCTGAGCTTGCTGCTCGCGCCGTGACGCTGCGCCGCCAGTGGGCACCGCACCGCCCGGTGTGGATAGCCACCAGCACTCATGAGGGTGAGGAGAGTATTATTCTGAAAGCGCACCGCAAACTGCTTGCCCGTTTCCCGACGCTGTTGCTGATCCTCGTACCGCGCCACCCGGAGCGCTTCGACACCGCGCGTAGCCTGACGCAGAAGGCCGGGATGAGCTACACGCTGCGCAGCAGCGGAGAAATCCCCTCCGGCAGCACTCAGGTGGTGATCGGCGATACCATGGGTGAACTGATGCTGCTATACGGAATTGCCGATCTGGCGTTTGTGGGCGGTAGCCTGGTTGAGCGCGGCGGTCATAACCCGCTGGAGCCTGCGGCTCATGCTATTCCGGTACTGATGGGACCACATACCTTTAATTTTAAAGATATCTGTTCCCGCCTGCAGCAGGCTGACGGTCTGATCACCGTGACCGATGCCGATTCGCTGGATAAAGAGATTGGCACGCTGCTGACCGACGAAGACTATCGTCTCTATTACGGTCGTCATGCAGTTGATGTTCTGCATCAGAATCAGGGCGCACTCCAGCGTCTGCTCCATCTCATGGAGCCCCACCTGCCACAGCGGAATCACTAAATGCACACTCGCCAGCAGCTGTCGGTTGTACTGATTGCGAAAGATGCGGCTGAACTCCTGCCGGAATGTCTGACTTCGGTCAGCTGGGCAGATGAAATCATTCTGCTCGACTCCGGCAGCAGCGATGGCACAGCGGAAATTGCTGAACGTCATGGTGCGCGTGTCTTTCACTCCACGGAATGGCATGGCTATGGCAAACAACGCCAGCTGGCGCAGAGTTACGCCAGCCATGCGATGATTCTGATGATCGATACTGACGAACGCGTTACACCAGAACTGCGACGTAGCATTGAGCTGGTGCTTGAGCAACCCGCCTCAGAGACGGTGTACAGTATTGCCCGGCGAAATCTGTTCCTTGGCCGCTTTATGCGCCATAGCGGCTGGTATCCCGACCGCGTCACACGTCTTTATCCACGCAGCTATCGCTACAACGACAATCAGGTTCATGAATCACTGGAAACCGCGCAGGCAAAAGCCCGGCCTCTACAAGGCAATCTCCTGCATCTGACCTGTCGTGATTTTTCCGATTTTCAGTGGAAACAGTTTGCCTATGCAGAAGCCTGGGCAAAACAGCGCCACCAGCAGGGTAAACGCTGCGGTATTGCGGCAATTTTCGGTCATACTGCAGGGGCCTTCCTGAAAACGCTGGTGCTACGCGCCGGCTTTCTCGACGGTAAGCAGGGATGGCTGCTGGCGGTGGTTAATGCACAGTACACATTCAATAAATATACGGCCCTGTGGGCTCTCAATCACGCATCCAGGAACGGCAGACTATGAGCACCAAAGCCATCTACCCCGGCACCTTCGACCCAATGACCAATGGCCATCTGGATATCGTTACGCGTGCCGCACTGATGTTTGACCATATCGTTCTGGCGGTAGCGGCCAGCCCCAGTAAAAAACCCATGTTCACGCTGGAAGAACGCGTGGCGCTTGCTACGGAAGTGACGGCGCATCTGGGTAATGTGGAAGTGATCGGCTTCAGCGATTTAATGGCAAATTTCGCCAAAGCGCAGCAGGCCAACGTGCTGGTACGAGGGCTGCGGGCGGTATCTGACTTCGAATATGAGCTGCAGCTGGCGCATATGAACCGCCATCTGCTGCCAACTCTGGAAAGTGTCTTCCTGATGCCTTCTGAAGAGTACTCGTTTATCTCATCATCCTTGATGAAGGAAGTCGCACGCCACGGCGGTGAGGTAAAAGCCTTCCTGCCCGCACCGGTGTATCTGGCCCTGCAGGCGAAGCTCTGAGTCTATTTCTGGCAGCGCGGGCAGAAGAAGGAGCTTCTCTGAGCGTGTTTACTGCTTTCTATCGGCGTGCCGCACGCGCGGCACGGTTCTCCCGCCCGCCCATACACCTGTAGCTCCTGAGCAAAGTAGCCAGGCTTCCCGTCGCTCTGCAGAAAATCCCGTAGCGTAGTGCCACCCTGTTCGATTGAACGCAACAGCACGGCCTTGATGGTCTCCACCAGCAGGTCTGCTTCAGACTCATTGAGCGCCATGGCGGGACGATCGGGATGGATACCGGCAACGAAAAGAGATTCACTGGCGTAGATGTTGCCCACTCCCACCACCAGCTTGTTGTCCATCAGCCAGGGTTTGATCGCCGTGCGCTTACCGCGCGATTTCTCAAACAGATATGCGCCATTAAAACTGTCTTCCAGCGGTTCAGGACCGAGATGGGAGAGAACTGAACTGGCTGCAAGGTCTGTACACCATAGCCAGGCACCAAAGCGGCGTGGATCGGTATAACGCAGCACCTTACCGTTACTCATGACCAGGTCAACGTGGTCATGTTTCGCCGGCGGCAGTTCGTGTGGCAGCATTCGCAGGCTGCCCGACATGCCAAGGTGGATAATAATCCATCCGGTCGGCAGCTCCAACAGCAGGTATTTGGCACGCCGCTGCACGCTGAGTACGGGCTGATCGCTGAGAGCATGTATTTCGTGTGAGACGGGCCAGCGCAGGCGGGAATTACGCACCACGGCGTGCAGAATCGTTGCGCCGACCAGATGTGGCTCAATTCCGCGTCGGCTGGTTTCTACTTCTGGTAATTCTGGCATCTTCCCGCTCCCGTTGGCTTATCAACATAATGACGCAGTACTCTAATACAAAACTCAGAAACAAAAAAACCCGGCCGGGGCCGGGTTTTTTCAACTGAGATTAATTACTTAATCTTAGCTTCTTTGTAGATCACGTGCTGGCGGACAACCGGATCGAATTTCTTCAGTTCCAGTTTTTCCGGCTTAGTACGTTTGTTCTTCGTGGTGGTATAGAAGTGACCTGTACCAGCAGAAGAAACCAGCTTGATCTTCTCACGAATACCTTTAGCCATGTTTCAGTTCCTTACCTTAGTACTTCTCACCGCGGGTACGCAGATCGGCCAGAACCGTCTCAATACCCTTTTTATCGATTACACGCATGCCTTTGGCAGATACGCGTAGTGTAACGAAGCGCTTTTCGCCCTCAACCCAAAAACGGTGAGAGTGCAGGTTCGGCAGGAAACGGCGTTTCGTCGCGTTCATTGCGTGGGAACGGTTGTTACCCGTCACCGGACGCTTGCCAGTTACTTGGCAGACTCGTGACATGTCTATTCTCCAAAAATCAAATCAGCTCGAGCTTTAAAAATAAGGTTTTGGCCGCCTCGTCAGACTAATAGCCTATCCAGGCGAGTTCTATGTGAACCCGCTGAGCAGGCCCAAACGCCAAACCCGAGATTCTCAAAGGTGGCGTAGTATACGCCCTGTAGCGCGAGTGCTCAAGTCCCGAACAGATAAAGATCCCTCTGGATCGCCTGTAACCGTCTTAATTGCATGTGAAACAGCCTGTTTTTGTACGCTGAACGGCCCGACATTCGTGATTGAGGGCAGTAAAAGGCGATTTTTCACATCCACCCCATCTCGGCAAAAGAAACATATTCACCTCGCCCAATCACAATATGGTCAAGCACACGAATGTTAAGCAACGAGCAGGCACGGACGATTTGCTGGGTAATATCACGATCGGCGCGGCTTGGTTTTGCCAGCCCGGAGGGATGATTATGCGCCAGAATCAGTGCCGCCGCATTGCGCTTTAAGGCTTTGCGGACAATTTCCCGCGGATGGACTTCCACGCTGTTAATGGTGCCGCTGAACATCTCGCAGGTATGGATAACCCGGTGCTGGTTATCAAAAAAGATCACCTGAAAGATCTCGCGCTCCCGATGAGCAAGCGAACTGTGTAAAAAATCCAGCATTTGCTCAGAGCTGGTCACAGCGTGGCTCTTCAGCGCTTCCTGACAGGTAAAACAGCGCCTCGCCAGCTGCGCGACAGCATGAATCTGCGCATATTTAGCGACACCTATCCCACCTACCGCCTGAAATTCCTCCTTCCTTGCATTCATCAGTCGATACAGCGACCCAAAATGATCGATTAAGCGCTGCGACAATTCCATCACATGTACTCCGCGTGTGCCGGTACGCAAAAAAATGGCCAGCAACTCACAGTCACTCAATGTTGCCGCACCAAATTTGATCAACTTTTCACGCGGGGGTAGCCCCTGCCACTTATTTTCCATCTTCTGCGTCTCCTTGCCTGAATACACAAAAGCATGTCATTATATACAGTAGTTTTCTATCGCTAACCGCTGGCTTTACGAGGCAGATCGCAAAGGGACCCAGGTGAAAAATAACCAGCCCGATCGAATGTGATAAAATATCCAGCATTGCGGTACAACGGTACCGGGCAGGCTCAACAGAAGGCGAAAGGCAGATGATGGGATTATCGGGAAAGCGGATTGTTCTGGGCGTCAGCGGCGGTATTGCCGCCTATAAAACGCCAGAGCTGGTCCGCAGGCTCCGCGATCGCGGAGCAGAAGTCCGCGTGGTGATGACGGATGCTGCGAAAGCTTTTATCACCCCACTTAGCTTACAGGCCGTTTCCGGTTTCCCGGTATCGGATGATTTGCTCGATCTGGCTGCCGAAGCGGCAATGGGCCACATCGAGTTGGGGAAATGGGCAGATCTGGTGATTCTGGCACCGGCGACTGCCGATCTCATCGCACGTGTTACTGCCGGAATGGCTAACGATCTTGTCACCACGATTTGTCTGGCAACGGCGGCCCCTATTGCGATTGTTCCTGCCATGAATCAGCAGATGTATCGCGCGCTCCCCACCCAGCATAATCTCCAGCAACTGGCGCAGCGTGGTGTGATGATCTGGGGCCCTGACAGTGGCAGCCAGGCCTGCGGTGACGTTGGACCGGGGCGCATGCTTGATCCATTGGTGATTGTTGATCTGACGGTTAGCTGGGCAACGCCTGTCAATGACCTGCAACATCTTCATATTATGATCACCGCGGGCCCCACTCGCGAGGCACTGGACCCGGTGCGCTTCATCAGCAATCACAGCTCCGGTAAAATGGGGTTTGCCATCGCCGCAGCCGCAGCAAAACGCGGAGCCAGCGTTACGCTGGTGGCGGGTCCTGTTGAATTGCCAACCCCGCCATGGGTCAAACGCATCGACGTCACGACGGCGCTTGAGATGCAGCACGCCGTGATGGAACAGGTGGCGAAGCAGCATATTTTCATCGGCTGTGCAGCGGTGGCTGATTATCGCGCCGCTGCGGTTGCCGAAGAGAAAATCAAAAAACAGGGTGATGAAATTACCCTGAAAATGGTGAAAAACCCTGATATTGTCGCCGGCGTGGCGGCTTTAGCCGAGGGGCGCCCCTACGTGGTAGGATTTGCTGCTGAAACCCAGAATGTGGAAGAATACGCACAACAAAAACGGGCGCGCAAGAATCTGGACTTGATCTGCGCCAATAATGTTGCCAAAGCCGGGCAGGGTTTCAATAGCGATTCCAATGCTCTTCACCTTTTTTGGCAGGAAGGAAATAAAGTCTTACCGCTCAGCGATAAGTCTCTCCTTGGCCAACAGTTACTAGACGAGATAGTCATCCATTATGATGAAAAAAATCGACGTTAAGATTTTAGATCCGCGTGTCGGCAATGAATTCCCGCTGCCGACCTACGCTACCTCTGGATCTGCCGGGCTTGATCTACGCGCATGTCTTGACGATGCAGTTGACCTGCAGCCGGGCCAGACTACGCTGGTACCAACGGGGTTAGCTATCCATATTGCCGACCCAACGCTGGCAGCGGTTATCCTGCCGCGTTCCGGCCTGGGGCATAAGCATGGCGTTGTGCTGGGCAACCTGGTTGGCCTGATTGATTCTGACTATCAGGGTCAGCTGATGGTTTCCGTCTGGAACCGCGGCCAGGACGCATTTACTATCGAACCCGGCGAGCGTATTGCTCAGATGGTCTTTGTTCCTGTGGTGCAGGCTGAGTTCAATCTGGTCAACGATTTTGATACCAGCGTGCGTGGTGAAGGCGGTTTTGGCCATTCTGGTCGCCAGTAACTCACCACCGCTCCCGTAAAACGAAACCCGTTTTTCGCCGTGAGCCATCAGGCTCACGGACGTTGCGTGGGCTCGTGCCCATTTATGGTGATCTTTTCAGGGGTCTTTTAAGACATGGTTGAAAAAAAGAGTGCGAAAAGGAATCGTCGCGAGGAAATCCTGCAGGCACTGGCACAGATGCTGGAATCAAGTGATGGTAGCCAGCGGATAACGACCGCAAAACTGGCAGCAAGCGTTGGTGTATCTGAAGCCGCGCTCTACCGTCATTTCCCAAGCAAGACCAAGATGTTTGACAGCCTGATCGAATTTATCGAAGACAGCCTGATTACGCGCATCAATCTGATTTTGAAAGACGAAAAAGAAACGCTACCGCGTTTGCGTCTTATCACGCAGTTGATTCTGGGCTTTGGTGAGCGTAATCCGGGTTTAACGCGAATTTTGACTGGCCATGCGCTGATGTTTGAACAGGATCGTCTGCAGGGGCGTATTAACCAGCTGTTTGAACGCATTGAAGTACAGATTCGCCAGGTGATGCGCGAAAAGAAAATGCGTGAAGGCGAAGGTTTCGCAACGGATGAAACGCTGCTGGCCAGCCAGCTGCTGGCTTTTTGCGAAGGGCTGCTTTCGCGTTTTGTTCGCTCAGAGTTTCGCTATCGTCCTACGGCGGAATTCGAGGTTCGCTGGCCGCTGTTCGCGATGCAGCTGGTGTAAACCAACGTGGACTGGCCTCTCAATGAGGCCAGCCCATATCGTTTTTCAGGTCAGCTGGCGGTTCAGATACCGTATTCGCTCCGGTAAGCGCGAACTGCCGCCAGGTGATCGACAAGCTCAGGTTTCTCTTCCAGATAGCTGATTAACTCTTTCAGCGTGATAATCGAAATCACCTTACAGCCGTAGTCCCGCTCCACTTCCTGGATAGCCGAAATGGCACCGCGTCCGCGCTCCTGACGATCGAGGGAAATCAGCACCCCGGCCAGGCTGGCCTGATTAGCCGCGATAATCTCCATCGATTCGCGGATCGCCGTACCGGCGGTAATCACATCATCCACCAGCATGACTTTACCCTGCAGCGGGCTACCGACCAGCGTACCGCCTTCACCGTGAGTTTTCGCCTCTTTGCGGTTAAAGCAATACGGGACATCGCGATCGTGATGATCGGCCAGTGCCACGGCAGTGGTGGTAGCAATAGGGATACCTTTGTAGGCCGGACCAAACAGCAGATCGAAATCAATACCTGAATCTACCAGAGCCTGCGCATAGAAACGGCCCAACAGGGCAAGATCGCGACCGGTGTTGAACAGACCAGCGTTAAAGAAGTATGGGCTTTTACGCCCTGACTTCAGCGTGAACTCACCAAACTTCAGCACCTGCTTGTTGATAGCGAATTCGATAAATTGGCGCTGCCAGGCTTTCATGTTGTCATTCCTCAATATTCAGGCAAAAAAAAGGCGACTCTTGGGTCGCCTGGAAAATCAGTTACTCAGCGCCGCTTTCTGCGCCTGTACTAGTGTGTCAATGCTGCCCCGGGCCAGCTCAAGCAGCTTGAGCAACTCATCGTGGCTGAAGGGTTCTCCCTCTGCGGTACCCTGCACTTCGATCATGCGGCCGTCTTCGGTCATCACCACATTCATATCGGTTTCGGCAGCGGAATCTTCAACATATTCCAGATCGCACAGCGCTTCGCCATTTACGATGCCAACAGAAATGGCAGCAACCATGCCCTTCATGGGATTCGCTTTCAGCTTGCCAATCGCAACAAGGTGATTCAGTGCATCGGCCAGCGCCACGCAGGCACCGGTGATGGATGCGGTACGTGTACCGCCGTCGGCCTGTAATACGTCACAGTCCAGGGTAATGGTAAACTCGCCCAGCGCTTTCAGATCCAGCGCAGCACGCAGGGATCGTGCAATCAGGCGCTGGATCTCCAGCGTGCGGCCACCCTGTTTACCTTTCGCCGCTTCGCGGGCGTTACGGCTGTGGGTGGCGCGAGGCAACATACCGTATTCAGCCGTCACCCATCCCTGCCCCTGACCTTTCAGGAAACGAGGAACGCCCTCTTCAATCGTTGCAGTACACAGCACTTTGGTATCACCGAATTCAACCAGCACAGAGCCTTCTGCATGTTTGGTATAATGACGGGTCAGGGTGACGGGGCGCACCTGCTGCGCGCTACGACCTGATGGACGCATAGTTTGTTCTCCGGCTAGCTTTATAATTGGCTGCGCATTATACGGATTTCACTGGTGAATGCCTATCGAAGGCAACCTCATCCGCGCGCTGTTATGCAACTGGCAGATAATCAACGTTTAAAACAGCAAGATAATCGGGAACAGGATGTAAAAATAATCGAGATATGGCTAAATGCCCTCTTTAACTGACTCTTCACGCGGGACCGTCCGTATGACTGCTGTTTTACATTTTATTCTGGCCCTGGCCATTATCTTCTGCCTGGCGCTGCTGTTCAGTTCCGACCGAAAGAAAATTCGCCCACGCGTACTGTTACAGCTGGTCGTTATTGAAGGCGCTTTGGCCTGGTTCTTCCTTCACACCTCCGGTGGACTAAGCGTAGTGAGTGTCGTGTCCAGTTTCTTCGACGTGCTGTTGAAATATGCCGCGCAGGGTACCGACTTTGTGTTTGGCAACATGAGCTCGCAGGGGCTGGCTTTTATCTTCCTGGGCGTACTGTGCCCAATCGTTTTTATCTCAGCGCTAATCGGTATTTTGCAGCACTTGAAGATCCTGCCGCTGCTAATCCGGTTCGTTGGCACCGTGCTGTCCAAAATCAACGGTATGGGCAAGCTGGAGTCATTCAACGCCGTCAGTACCTTAATCCTCGGGCAGTCGGAGAACTTTATTGCTTATAAAGGTATCCTGGCAGAGATTTCGGAGCGACGCCTCTATTCAATGGCCGCAGCAGCGATGTCTACCGTTTCACTGTCGATTGTCGGCGCCTATATGTCGATGATTGAACCGCGCTATGTGGTAGCGGCGCTGGTGCTTAACATGTTTAGCACCTTTATTATCTTGTCGATTATTAATCCGACGCCGGTGGGTGATGAACCCGAGATTCGGCTGGAAAAACTGCATGAAGATCAGAGCTTCTTTGAGATGCTTGGCGAATACATCCTCGCAGGTTTTAAAGTCGCGATGATTATCCTGGCCATGCTGATTGGCTTTATTGCCCTGATAACAGCGGTTAATGCTCTGTTCGCTGCGGTATTTGGTATCAGCTTCCAGCAGATCCTTGGCTATATTTTCTGGCCGTTTGCCTGGTTGATCGGTATTCCGCCGGCCGATGCCCTGAAAGCCGCCAGCATTATGGCCACTAAGCTGGTGACCAACGAATTTGTCGCGATGATCGAACTGAAAAAAATCGCAGCCGAACTGTCACCACGCGGGCTGGGGATACTGTCCGTATTCCTGGTTTCGTTTGCTAACTTTGCCTCTATCGGTATCGTCGCAGGCGCCATCAAGGGGCTTAACGAACAGCAGGGAAATGTGGTGTCTCGCTTCGGGCTGAAGCTAATTTATGGCTCCACGCTGGTCAGTTTACTTTCCGCCGCCTTCGCCGGATTGGTGTTGTAAACATTCAGCCCGGTACTGCGGTACCGGGCTGCTTGATAAGTTAATGCCGGTCAGAAAGCCACACAGGCTGACGTATCAACCCGCATGACCGCATCCTGAGCAAAACGCTGCTTGTAAATCGTCCTTAACGCTTCAATCCCCTGCTCACTGCCCCGATCCGTTGGGTGAATCAGCATCAGAGCTTTGCTATCTTCACGCGCGAGTTTTCCATCGTTGCCCAGCCACTGCCCTTTAGCGGTAAAGACCGTCAGGCCATCTTTAAAACGAGGCGTAACGTCCTTATCAACAAATGTCTGCCATTCCGCCTCAGTAATCGCCTGCCCATGAGGCCTGTTCAGGCCGAAATAGAGCGTAGTCTGTTGCATAGCCTCACCAACAGAACATGCCGCTGTACTCGCTACCTTGCCTGGTGCGCTGCATCCCGTGAGCGCCAAGAGTAAAAAGGAAGAATATAATAAACGGGCTGACATGAACTCTCCTGGTATATAACGGTGACAACCGGATGACCCGGCACTCATGCCGGATTGTTGTTAACATCTTAATCTGTGGCTGATAAAACGTCAGCCGTTGCACTGACATTTGATTGAATACCTGTTAAGCCAACGCCTGCACCGTTATACTTCTGGCATCTTTCTTTTAAGCGAGTACGCAAAATGATCCGCAGTATGACCGCCTACGCACGGCGTGAAACCAAAGGCGATTGGGGCAGCGCAGCCTGGGAGTTGCGTTCAGTTAACCAGCGCTACCTTGAAACGTATATCCGTCTGCCTGAACAGTTCCGCGGACTGGAACCGGCTATCCGCGAACGTATCCGCAATCGGCTGACTCGCGGTAAAGTGGAAGTGAATTTGCGTTTCGACGCCGATCCCAGTGCGCAGAGTGCACTGGTGCTGAATGAAAAGCTGGCGATCCAACTGGTACAAGCGGCCAACTGGGTCAAAATGCAGAGCGACGAGGGTGAAATTAACCCGGTAGATATCCTGCGCTGGCCCGGTGTAATGTCGGCTGAAGAGCAGGATCTGGATGCCATTTCAGCACAGCTATTAACCCTGCTCGATGGTGCCATTGACGACTTTATTGCTGCGCGTGAAGTCGAAGGTGCTGCACTGAAGGCACTTATTGAGCAACGTCTGGAAGGCGTCAGTTCAGAAGTCAGCAAAGTTCGCACCCATATGCCAGATGTTCTTAAATGGCAACGCGAACGTCTGGTAGCCCGTCTGGAAGACGCGCAGGTACAGCTGGAAAATAACCGTCTGGAGCAGGAACTGGTGATGCTGGCACAGCGCGTAGACGTTGCAGAAGAGCTGGATCGCCTGGAAGCGCACGTGAAAGAAACCTATAGCATCCTGAAGAAAAAAGAGGCGGTTGGCCGTCGTCTGGACTTTATGATGCAAGAGTTCAACCGTGAGTCCAATACGCTGGGTTCCAAATCGATTAATGCGGAAATCACCGCATCGGCCATTGAGTTGAAGGTGCTGATTGAGCAGATGCGCGAGCAGATCCAGAACATTGAGTAGACTTTCTACAACGATATCAAATTGTTAATAGAACAGAACACGTTCGATCAATACCCTAACGCTATAAGCCTGCTTATAGCGTTTTTTTATGGTAGGAAGAAAATGCTTCAGAGGGTAAACTATCACCCTTCTTTTAATATGGATTTATTTGAGGCTCAACCATGCAAACTTTACCTCCCTGCCCTAAGTGTCACTCTGAATACAGTTGGCAGGATGGAGACATGCTTAACTGCCCGGAATGCGGTCATGTCTGGGCTGATGGTGCTGATAGCGGTACGGATGAGGGACTTATCGTTAAAGATGCCAATGGTAATTTACTGGCTGATGGCGACAGCGTGACCGTCATTAAGGACCTGAAAGTGAAAGGAAGTTCAACGCCGCTAAAAATTGGCACCAGAGTGAAAAGTATCCGTCTGGTAGAAGGCGATCACAATATTGATTGTAAAATTGACGGTTTTGGACCAATGAAGTTGAAATCTGAATTTGTTAAAAAGAGCTGATCGTTGCCAGTAGCCATTCAGGCTACTGGCCTGTCCGTATTAATGCGTGCGTTTTCTGAAAAAATCAAAAAACAACAGTAATTATTACAACAATAGATTGCAATTATACTGTTCTATCCCTAAAACCATTCCATTATAAAAAGCGATTCCTTTCTGGTTAGAGTTTCATCAACTATTTTTTATGAAGTGAGCATCTTTTGCTAAGTCATCACCAATGCAAAAAGCATCAACCCTATCTCATTTTTTCACCTTATACTTTCAGGTAAATTTAACTGTTGTTCCCTGGGGAAATCACCTTTGCCGCATTCATCCTTGCAACTAATGAGCCGTGTTTATACTAAATAAATCATTAGAAACAGCTAAAATACATTATTGAGTAATAACACAAAAAATAAAACACTAAGATCTCATTAAATGATTAATAAAATATGTTATTATTGATAAGATAGTTTCCAGAAAAATAGATATTTTCTAGATATATTTAGTTCAGATCAGATCAGTCCTTGCGCATAAGCATAACGGATTAATTCAATGTTTGAGGAAACGCCCAGGCGACGCATAGCGTTATACTTTTGAGTAGAAATCGTGCTAATTGTCCGATTCTGGCGCTGTGCAATTTCTGCAAGCGAATATCCTGATGAAAACAACCGGACCACCTCCAGCTCTTTGGGCGTCAGAGTGCTACCTCGCTCACTACCTTTGCTGGAAGGCACTTTGAGATAGTTGAAGGATGATGAGTAATAGCACTCTTGCTGGCTGATAACATGATGACAAGCCAACACGGTTTCTTCCACACTATCGCACTTACTTACGACGGCTTTGACACCATAATCACTTGCCTTTCTTAAAATCGCCGTATTCTTTTGCGAGGTCAGTAAAACAATTTTCACATCAGGAAAACGACCATGCAGAGCTCGTAATTTAGTAAAACCATCAATTGTCGAACGATCCGATCCCAAAGAGAAGTCAGTAATGACAATATCTGTTGGCCTGGCAGACAGGGCAGATAACAAGTCTTTACCGCAGATAGCCTCATTCGTGATAAGAAATTTATCATTGCCAGAAAAAAGCATCTTCAGCGAATACAAAATATGTGGATGATCATCAGATATGGTTACTGTGTATCTATTATGCATACTCCCTCCCGATAAAATATCATCATAATGTTCCCTATGATTCGATAACAAGTTAACGTTTTATCGTCACTCAGACTGCAACTTGTAGTAAATCCATGTATTAACACCGTACGACTTTGAGAAAACAGCCATTACTGAGCATTTACTGAATCATAACAAAATTGTTTTAGATTAGGACCCTCAAAAAATATCAAATGCATACCAAATAATTCCATGGTTGCAGTGCAACGCATCAAATCACTTAACCTACAAATTACATCAATGCATAGACTACCTCTTAAGAATTAATTTAACCGTAGGAGATCATCCTAATGAGATTAATTCAGGAGTATACATTTTTCTACCCAACACAGCCAGAAAGGTCAAAAAAAATAACCATCAAAAAACGAACAAGTAATAATAAAATTCTGCGATCGCCGACTTACATCAATAATTATCGCAACCATTTACCAATTCAAATAACGTGATCAGGTATATATGCTATGCCCCTCCTACACGGGTCAGCACGAGGAAAACTCAACATCGCGTCATGCACCATCAACTTCACATACGACAAAATTCAGAATAATTTTTATTAATGCACTTTTGCGAAAAGAAGAAACGAAACTCAATTAAAACAAATAAAATTCAATGACTTATAATCAACTCGGTCATTAAAACCCCTCAAGGAATTATTAAAACTAATACATTCGTCTCTCCCTGAGAAAAATTCAGTCGCCGAAAGCTGCATAACCCCTTAGGCTTGCGGCCTCTACCCAGGAGCAGACCATGTTACTCACCGTACTTTACATTATCGGTATTACTGCCGAAGCCATGACCGGAGCGCTTGCTGCGGGTCGCCGTAAAATGGACATGTTCGGCGTTATCATTATCGCCTCAGTCACCGCGATTGGTGGAGGATCGGTGCGGGACATGCTACTTGGCCACTATCCTCTGGGATGGGTAAAAAACCCTGAGTACATTATGATCGTCGCTGCTGCAGCGGTTATCACTACGCTGGCCGCCCCCCTAATGCCTCATTTACGTAAGGTTTTTCTCGTACTTGATGCGCTGGGCCTGGTGGTTTTTTCAATTCTGGGTGCACAGGTTGCCCTGGACATGGGATATGCCGGGATTATTGCTGCTATCAGCGCTGTCGTCACCGGGGTCTTTGGTGGTGTTCTGCGTGATATGTTTTGCAATCGTATTCCTCTTGTTTTTCAAAAAGAGCTTTATGCGGGGATCGCGTTTGCCTCCGGATGGGTTTATATCCTGTTGTTAAAAACAGCACTCGCCATGGAAACAGTCGTCATCATTACCCTGATTAGTGGGTTTACCGCACGCTTGCTGGCACTGCGTTTCAAACTGGGTTTACCCGTTTTCAATTATCCGCACAGTGACCACTGAAGCTCTCGCTCTCAGGGCTGCATTCTCAGTTCGGGTTGCCTCAGCCAGGCTATCATCTTCTGTACGTCACGATGGTTAAGAAAATCAATAATCTGACGTGCCAGCCCCACTCCAATACCCGGGAGCTGCTGCCACTGCTTTTCCGTTCGTGACAGGAGTACCTCCCAACTGTCATCCACCAGCGCCCGTAATGCCTGTTCAGGTATCGGGACACCTAGTGCCCTGACCCAGCGTTTAAAAGGCTGCTGGCGACTAAGCTGAAACTGCTGCCAGAAAAGATGCGCCATAGGGTGGTTCATTCCAACGGACACCTGTAGACTCTCCTCGGTCAGCGCCATCCATGAAAAAAGATGATTCAGTCTGCCTGTCTGAATCAGCCGCTGCCAGCCGCTACGGCCAACCCCCGTAAAGTTAAATGCCTGTTTACCCCCCAACCATTCAAGACGAGCCAGAAACTGCTCATTGCAATCCACCGTCAGTTGGAAACAGCTCAGCATAGTGTACTGTTGCTCATCCGGTGGGGATGGGTAATCACGCTCACTGACACGCCAAAGTACGTCATTGAATCGAGGTATCCCTTGCCCTGCAAGGCTAATACTCACCTGATCGCCAGCAACGATGTCTTTCTCACGCCAACGAGATAGAGAACCAATGCTAACCCGGCTAACCCGCTTGTCATCAAGCTGTACAGGTTCGAGGTCTAAAATCACGCTGATTTTCCCACTTCGCCCAATGGTGAATCTAACGGCTTGTACCTCAGTGCTCACTTCAGGCGGTGGATATTTCCAGGCTACGGCCCAACTACCAAGATCGGGCATCCAGCTACTGCCCTGAACTCCCGGCTCACTATGCACCACAACGCCATCAGTCACAAAAGGTAGTGGTGTATCAAACCAGCGCTTACGCCACATTTGTACAGCATCAGCATCCTCAACGTGCCGGGTCCAAATGCTGACATCCGGAAAGCCCGCATCGCGTATGCCCTCAAGACGTTGTGTTATATTGCTCGGGCCATTCGGCCAGGCCCAGATAAACAAGCCGATATTACGTAGTGTATCAGTGGGTTGCTTTGCCATCAGGGCACCGGCAACCTTCGAACGCGCATTTTTTCCGCCATGCAATGCCTGTTGATGCCCGGTCATCAACAAGTAAAGCTCACCCTGGAAAACCGTTTGTGCCTCACGGAGCGGAATGGATTGTGGTATGGCAGGTATACGCCGGGCTTTTTCCGTCCAGTCTTCGCCACGCAGACCATCACCCCGACTGACCGCTTTATGTAATTTGCCATCCTGATAGACCAGCGTAATGGCAACGCCGTCTATTTTTGGTTGTACCCATAAGTCACGGCGGTCTCCCATCCACTCCATCAGTGCCAGTTTATCCCTGAGCTTTTTCACCCCCACATGAGCAACGGGATGAAGGATTTTTCCATTTGTGGTTAACAGCGGCTGACGCAACCCGCTACCGGGCTGAAAGCAGCGTTGCCAACTCTGCATCTTTAACTGTAAAGCGTCATAGCGCTCATCAGTGACCAGACTCACTCCCATGCGATGATAGGCGTCATCCCATTGCTTTAGTTGCTTTTCCAGCGCGGCTATTTCATTTATTTGCCGTGCAGGTGCCCAGACCGGACACTGTGCCTGTACAACTGCACTTAGTAATCCAATCACCAATATCAGATATCGCATCCCAGCCTCTCTTATCAGAACCACCGACAGGCTGCAGTAAAACGCAGCAAAGACAGACTGGCGAGCTGCAAAAAAAGGTTCTGGAAACAGGTGCTGAAACTAATACTGCAACACCAGGCTTTAACGCAAAATTTTACGTGATGCTATCCGTTTTCGGATAAAATGGCGCATTACTCAGCCGAAACACTGCATGAAGGGCTGCACATGTGTATACTGTGCAGGAAGTAGACTCCGCTTTATTGGCATATCAAGAATAATCATGGCTCAAGGCACGCTTTATATTGTTTCCGCCCCTAGCGGCGCGGGTAAATCCAGCCTGATTCAGGCACTGTTAAAAACGCAACCGTTGTACGACACTCAGGTCTCTATTTCACATACCACCCGCGGTATGCGGCCCGGTGAAAATCATGGTGAACACTACTATTTCGTCAAGCATGACGAATTTCGTTCCATGATTAGTGACGATGCGTTTCTCGAACATGCGGAGGTTTTCGGTAATTATTACGGAACATCCCGCAAAGCCATTGAGCAGGTTCTGGCTACCGGTGTTGATGTTTTTCTTGATATTGACTGGCAGGGTGCGAAGCAGATCCGTCAAAAAATGCCTGCCTCGCGCAGCATTTTCGTATTGCCGCCTTCGAAAGATGAGCTGGACCGTCGCCTGCGTGGGCGGGGGCAGGACAGTGAAGAGGTGATTACCAAACGTATGGAGCAGGCCGTGGCCGAAATGAGCCACTATGCCGAATACGATTATTTAATTGTGAATGATGATTTCGATCTGGCTTTGTCCGATCTCAAAACAATCATTCGCGCCGAGCGTCTGCGCATGGGTCGTCAAAAGGCTCGTCATGATGCTTTAATTAGCAAACTATTGGCAGACTGAGGACAACTCAGTATGATGCCCAGTCATTTCTTCACCCGTGGAGTATCACACTTATGGCACGCGTAACCGTACAGGACGCAGTAGAAAAAATTGGTAACCGTTTTGACCTGGTTCTGGTGGCCGCACGTCGCGCGCGTCAGATGCAGGTTGGTGGTAAAGACCCGCTGGTTCCAGAAGAAAACGATAAATCTACCGTTATCGCACTGCGCGAAATCGAAGAGGGCCTGATTACTAATCAGATCCTTGACGTCCGCGATCGTCAGGAACAGCAAGAGCAGGAAGCCGCTGAAATGCAGGCTGTTACCGCTATCGCTGAAGGTCGTCGTTAATCGGATCTGAAGGCTCGCCTTGTATCTGTTTGAAAGCCTCAATCAACTGATTGAAAAATACTTGCCTGAGGAGCAAATTAAGCGCCTCAAGCAAGCTTATCTTGTTGCACGTGATGCCCACGAGGGACAGACACGTTCCAGCGGTGAACCTTATATTACTCACCCTGTCGCCGTTGCCTGTATCCTCGCTGAGATGAAGCTCGACCATGAAACGCTCATGGCCGCGCTGCTGCACGATGTTATCGAAGACACTCCCGCAACCTATCAGGATATGGAACAGCTGTTCGGCAAGAGCGTGGCTGAGTTGGTCGAAGGCGTATCCAAACTTGATAAGCTGAAATTCCGCGACAAAAAAGAAGCGCAGGCGGAGAACTTCCGCAAGATGATCATGGCAATGGTGCAGGATATTCGCGTCATTCTGATCAAGCTGGCCGACCGTACGCACAATATGCGCACGCTGGGCTCCTTACGTCCGGACAAACGGCGACGTATCGCACTTGAAACGCTGGAAATTTACAGCCCTCTGGCACATCGTCTGGGTATTCACCACCTGAAAACCGAGCTGGAGGAGCTGGGCTTTGAAGCCTTGTATCCCAACCGCTATCGGGTGATTAAGGAAGTCGTGAAGGCTGCTCGCGGCAACCGTAAAGAGATGATTCAGAAGATCCTCTCAGAAATCGACGGCCGTCTGCAGGAAGCTGGTATTCCCTGCCGCGTAAGCGGTAGAGAAAAGCACCTTTATTCCATCTATTGCAAAATGCACCTGAAAGAACAGCGTTTCCATTCCATTATGGATATCTACGCTTTTCGGGTGATCGTACATGATATGGATACCTGCTATCGCGTTCTCGGCCAAATGCACAGCTTGTATAAGCCGCGTCCGGGGCGGGTCAAAGACTATATCGCAATTCCCAAAGCTAACGGCTATCAGTCGCTACATACCTCAATGATCGGCCCACACGGTGTGCCGGTGGAAGTCCAGATCCGTACTGAAGATATGGATCAGATGGCAGAGATGGGTGTGGCAGCGCACTGGGCTTATAAAGAACAGGGCGAAAGCAGCACAACCGCACAAATTCGCGCCCAGCGCTGGCTGCAAAGCCTGCTGGAGCTGCAGCAAAGTGCCGGGAGCTCCTTTGAATTTATTGAGAGCGTTAAATCCGACCTGTTCCCGGATGAAATTTACGTGTTCACCCCGGAAGGGCGCATTGTTGAACTCCCCGCCGGAGCAACACCGGTCGATTTCGCCTATGCGGTACATACCGATATTGGCCATGCCTGTGTCGGGGCCCGCGTCGATCGCCAGCCTTATCCACTGTCACAATCGCTGACCAGCGGACAAACGGTAGAGATTATTACCGCGCCGGGCGCTCGTCCGAATGCGGCATGGTTGAACTTTGTCGTTAGTTCGAAAGCACGAGCAAAAATTCGCCAGCTGCTGAAAAATCTCAAGCGTGATGACTCCGTCAGCCTGGGCCGACGCTTACTAAACCATGCTCTCGGCGGTAGCCGCAAGCTGGCCGAAATCCCTGAAGCCAATATTCAACACGAACTTGAGCGGATGAAGCTTGCTACGCTGGACGACTTGTTGGCAGAAATTGGCCTCGGTAACGCAATGAGCGTAGTCGTAGCAAAAAATCTTCAACAAAGCGATACGGCACCGGTCGAAACGCCGACATCCACACCTTCACGCAGCAAGCTACCGATTAAAGGTGCTGACGGTGTACTGATTACCTTCGCCAAGTGCTGTCGCCCGATTCCTGGTGACCCAATCGTTGCCCACGTGAGCCCGGGTAAAGGATTGGTGGTACACCATGAATCCTGCCGAAATATTCGCGGCTACCAGAAAGAGCCTGAGAAGTTTATGGCTGTTGAGTGGGACAAGGTTACCGAGCAGGAATTTGTTGCCGAAATCAAAGTGGATATGTTTAACCACCAGGGCGCGCTAGCCAATCTGACTGCGGCAATTAACACCGCGGGTTCTAATATTCAGAGCCTGAATACTGAAGAAAAAGATGGCCGCGTATACAGTGCCTTTATCCGTTTAACGGCACGCGATCGTGTTCATCTGGCTAATATTATGCGTAAAATCCGCGTAATGCCGGATGTCATCAAAGTACATCGTAACCGCAACTGAGGACAGGAGCGGAGCGCCGATCCGCTCCTGTCGCCTTTCACCCGATCGTCGATTTATCGTACCGCGACGGAATTACTATTTTCAGGGAGTTATTCTTCGCATGAATGCACAACGTTATGCCCGTATCAGTGAGATGCTTGCCGCGCGCCAGCACGATCTGACTGTCTGCATGGAGCAGGTGCACAAACCCCATAACGTTTCTGCAGTAATCCGTACTGCCGATGCCGTCGGCGTGCATGAAGTCCATGCCGTCTGGCCCGGGAGCCGTATGCGCACTATGGTGTCATCCGCCGCCGGTAGCAACAGCTGGGTACAGGTAAAAACTCACAGAACGATTTCAGAAGCCGTACAGCATCTCAAAAACCAGGATATGCAAATTCTGGCCACCAACCTGTCCGATAAAGCCGTCGATTTCCGCGAAATTGACTATACCCGCCCTACCTGTATTTTGATGGGTCAGGAAAAAACCGGTATCACCCAGGAAGCGCTGGAGCTTGCTGACCAGGATATCATCATCCCAATGATTGGTATGGTGCAGTCGCTGAACGTCTCCGTCGCATCGGCATTAATCCTGTATGAAGCACAGCGTCAGCGCCAGAATGCCGGTATGTACCAGCGTAAAGAAAGTACGCTGGCTTACGCCGAGCAGCAGCGACTGCTGTTTGAAGGCGGCTACCCGGTCCTGGCACGCGTCGCGAAGCAGAAAGGTTTACCCTATCCGGTGATCAATGACTGTGGCGAAGTGGAGGCTGACCCGGAATGGTGGGCAACCATGCAGTCAAAGGCGACGAAATAATGCAGGGCCGCCTGCTGGATGCCATTCCACTGAACACGCTCACCGGCGTGGGCGCCAGTCAGGCAGCAAAGCTGGCTAAAATTGGCCTGCTTACCATACAGGATCTTTTGTTGCATCTGCCGATGCGCTATGAAGACCGCACTCAGCTTTATACGATTAACGATCTGCTTCCGGGTATCTTTGCCACCGTTGAAGGTGACGTGCTCCACTGCGACATCAGCTTTGGCCGCCGCCGCATGCTGACCTGCCAGATTAGCGATGGAACCGGCATGCTAACACTGCGTTTCTTCAACTTTAATGCCGGAATGAAAAACAGCCTCGCAGTTGGGCGACGCGTAACCGCGTATGGTGAAATCAAACGTGGTCAGCGCGGGGCAGAAATCATCCACCCTGAGTATAAGATTCAGGGAGAACAGGGTGTCACCGGGCTACAGGAAACGCTGACCCCGGTCTACTCCACCACCGAGGGAGTCCGCCAGGCCACGCTGCGCAACCTGACCGATCAGGCCCTTGCCCTGCTGGACACCTGTGCCATCGCCGAACTGCTGCCGCCGGAACTCAGTCAGGGGCTGATTGGGCTACCGGAAGCGCTACGCATGCTGCACCGCCCGCCACCGGATATTGCACTGAGCGATCTCGACGGCGGCACGCACCCTGCGCAGCGTCGGTTGATAATGGAAGAGCTGCTGGCCCACAATCTCAGCATGCTCGCAGTACGCGCCGGGGCCCAGCGTTATCATGCACTTGCCATGACGCCTCGCCACTCGCTGAGCGATAAATTACTGGCCGCACTGCCCTTTCGTCCCACGGGCGCCCAGCAGCGGGTTGGTCATGAAATAGAAACGGACCTCGCAAAAGATTACCCGATGATGCGCCTGGTGCAGGGTGATGTCGGCTCCGGTAAAACGCTGGTCGCAGCACTGGCGGCGCTGAATGTGATTGCCTGGGGTAAGCAGGTTGCGCTGATGGCGCCGACTGAACTGCTGGCCGAACAGCATGCTAATAACTTCCGCCAGTGGTTTGCTCCGCTGGGCATTGAAGTTGGCTGGCTGGCCGGCAAGCAGAAAGGTAAGGCTCGCCTTGCCCAGCAGGAAGCGATTGCCAGCGGTCAGGTGTCGATGATTGTCGGGACGCACGCGATATTTCAGGAGCAGGTGCAGTTTAACGGCCTGGCGCTGGTCATTATCGATGAACAACATCGTTTTGGCGTTCACCAGCGTCTGGCACTGTGGGAAAAAGGCGAAGAGCAGGGATTCCATCCGCATCAGCTGATTATGACCGCCACGCCCATTCCACGTACCCTGGCGATGACCGCCTATGCCGATCTCGATACCTCCACCATCGACGAACTGCCGCCGGGCCGAACTCCCGTGACTACCGTAGCCATCCCGGATACGCGCCGTGCGGATATTATCGCCCGCGTTAAAAGCGCCTGCAGTACGGAAGGTCGCCAGGCGTACTGGGTGTGTACGCTGATTGAAGAGTCAGAGCTGCTGGAAGCCCAGGCGGCTGAAGCAACATGGGAAGAACTGAAACTGGCATTACCCGAATTACAGATTGGCCTGGTTCATGGCCGCATGAAACCGGCAGAGAAACAGGCAGTGATGCAGGCATTTAAAGCCAGTGAAATCCAGCTGCTAATTGCCACCACGGTGATTGAAGTTGGGGTTGATGTCCCCAACGCCAGCCTGATGATTATTGAAAACCCGGAACGGCTGGGTCTGGCACAGCTTCATCAGCTGCGCGGGCGCGTTGGGCGTGGTGCTGTCGCCTCTCACTGCGTACTGCTTTATAAGACACCGCTTAGCAAAACGGCACAAAAACGACTGCAGGTTCTGCGCGACAGCAATGACGGCTTTGTTATTGCCCAGTGCGATCTCGAAATACGCGGCCCCGGTGAACTGCTGGGTACGCGCCAGACAGGCAATGCCGAGTTCAAGGTGGCCGATCTCCTGCGCGACAGCGCGATGATCCCGGAAGTTCAGCGCGTGGCTCGCCATATCCACCAGTACTATCCCCAGCAGGCACAGGCCTTAATTGAACGCTGGCTTCCTGAAACCGAGCGCTATACCAACGCCTGAAGCGCGCGTCCTTATTCGCTAACTTCAGCATCAATTTTCATCATCAGCAAACGTTTGCTTTTAAACGGCAGAAGATTAAAATCGCCACTTTATTACCGCTGGAACCCCGAACATGTCCGCTGATGCCCATGAAACCGCTGCTCGCCAATCTTCTCCGGTGAGCAAAAGCGAGTTGATTTATCGTCTTGAAGATCGTCCACCGCTCCCTCAGACTCTGTTTGCCGCGTGTCAGCACCTGCTGGCGATGTTCGTTGCGGTTATTACGCCGGCATTGCTAATTTGCCAGGCCCTCGGCTTACCGGCCCAGGATACGCAACACATCATCAGCATGTCCCTGTTTGCATCCGGCGTGGCATCCATTCTGCAAATTAAAACCTGGGGACCGGTGGGTTCCGGGCTGCTCTCTATCCAGGGAACCAGTTTTAACTTTGTCTCACCGCTGATCATGGGCGGGCTGGCGCTGAAAAACGGCGGTGCTGACGTCCCGACCATGATGGCAGCACTGTTCGGCACGCTGATGCTCGCCTCCTGTACGGAAATGGCCCTGTCACGCGTTCTGCACCTCGCGCGTCGGGTCATCACCCCGCTGGTTTCCGGCATCGTGGTGATGATTATCGGTCTGTCGCTGATTCAGGTCGGTCTGACCTCTATCGGCGGTGGCTATGCGGCAATAAATGACCATACTTACGGCGCACCAAAAAATCTGCTGCTGGCCGGGGCCGTTCTGGCGGTAATCATCCTGCTTAATCGTCAGCGTAATCCCTATCTGCGTGTGGCCTCACTGGTGATTGCCATGGCGGTCGGCTATCTGGTTGCATGGGCGATGGGGATGCTGCCAGCAGATACCACACCAACTAATACTTCACTGGTGGCGATTCCGATGCCGTTCTACTACGGTCTGGGTATCGACTGGAACCTGTTAATTCCTCTGATGCTGGTATTTATGGTGACTTCTCTGGAAACCATTGGCGACATTACCGCGACCTCTGACGTTTCCGAGCAGCCGGTCAGTGGCCCACTGTATATGAAGCGACTCAAGGGTGGCGTACTGGCTAACGGCCTTAACTCCTGCGTTTCCGCGCTGTTCAATACCTTTCCAAACTCCTGCTTCGGGCAGAATAACGGCGTTATCCAGTTAACCGGTGTTGCCAGCCGCTACGTTGGTTTTGTTGTGGCACTGATGCTGATTGTGCTGGGGCTGTTCCCGGCCGTGAGTGGTTTTGTGCAGCATATTCCGGAACCGGTACTCGGCGGAGCAACAATTGTCATGTTCGGTACCATTGCCGCTTCCGGTGTACGTATCGTGTCACGTGAACCGTTAAACCGCCGCGCAATTATGATTATTGCTCTGTCGCTGGCAGTTGGCCTGGGCGTATCGCAGCAGCCGCTGATCCTGCAGTTCGCACCTGACTGGTTGAAAACGCTGCTCTCTTCCGGCATCGCGGCAGGTGGGATCACTGCTATTGTTCTGAATCTGGTGTTCCCGCAGGAAAAATAATTCCGCAGCGGTCATAGTCGTACGATTACAGGGCGGATAATTTCCGCCCTGTAAGTGCCTTCCCGGTTGAGAAACGGCGATAAATCAGGCATAACAAGCCATTACCGATTTTCCACGGGATGGTTGCAATGAAATTTCTCGGAAAAGTTTTGCTCACGCTGCTGCTGGTGTTACTGCTGGTCATCGTTGCTCTTTATGTGCTGCTGCAAACACAGTGGGGTGCAGGATGGATTAGCCGCCAGATCAGTGATGACAGCGCCTATCAGCTCTCTATGAGTAAAATAGAGCATGACTTTTCTAATCCCAGCCATCTCCGGCTTGATGACGTTGCCTTCGGACACGATGGCCAACCTGCTACGCTAGTCGCTAAACGCGTTGACCTCGGTCTGAGTCTTAAACAGTTCAGCAATCCGCTTCATTTCTCCAGCATCCGGCTAAATCAGGGAACGTTAAATCTGAATAACGGCGCCCCGCCGGTTTCTTTGCAAGCCGACAGGCTCCAGCTTAGCCAGATGGCGCTTAATCGCTCCCAGGATAGCTGGTCATTACAGGCACAGCAGGTGGATGGCGGCATTATTCCCTGGCAGCCGGAAGCAACTGCTCGCCCGGACTACCAGGCAAGCTTCCAGATCAGCGCAGGATCGCTGTTGCTGAATGGCGTACCGGCAGCGAATGCGCTCATTGAAGGCAATGTGAAAGGACAAGAATGGACGATTAGCAACCTGGGTGCAGATATCGCTCGTGGCTCAGCGACGGCAAATGCCCGCCGTGATGCGACCGGAAACTGGCAGGTTTCCAGCCTGCGCCTGAACAGCATTCGCCTGCAAAGTGATAAAACGCTGAGTGATTTTTTACAACCCCTGTTGTCTCTTCCTGAAGTACGGCTGGGCAGAGTCGATGTCACCGATGCCCGCCTGGAAGGGCGCGACTGGGCAGTCACCGATCTGGATTTAGTGCTGAAAAATATAACGCTGAGCCACGGTGACTGGCAGAGCGATGGCGGATCGCTGGCAATGAACGCCAGTAGCGTTGTCAACGGGAGCCTGCAGCTGGACGACCCAATTGCAAATCTGGACTTTTCTCCGCAGGGTATTGAGCTTTCACAGTTCAGTTCTCGCTGGGTTAACGGTCTGATCCGCGCTCAGGGCAACTGGGACCGCAGCGATAAAAAGCTAAGCCTGGATGAAGTGGTTATCGCGGGTCTGGAGTACACGCTTCCCTCAACCTGGCGTGAGCGATGGATTCAAACGCTACCGGGCTGGCTGGATAGCGTTGAAATTAAGAAATTCAGCGCCAATCGCAATCTGATTATTGATATCGATCCGGCATTCCCTTTCCAGATGACGTCTCTGGAAGGAACCGGCGGTAATCTGCTGCTGGCGCGCAACCACCAGTGGGGAATTTGGGCAGGTAGCCTGAGCCTGAATGCGGCTGAAGCCACCTTCAATCGCATTGATTTGCGCCATCCTTCGCTCACCCTGGCCGCAGATGAAAATAATATTAATTTCACTGAGATGAGCGCTTTTAGTGGTGATGGCGTGCTGGAAGGTAACGCCAAAATAAGCCAACAATCTGACAGAGCCACATCCTTTACCCTGAATGGCCGCCAGGTCGCGTTTAATCTGTTACAAAACTGGGGATGGTCACAGCTTCCGCAGAGCAAAGGCAATCTACAGCTGAGCGGTCAGGCGCTGCTGCAACAGGATAAACCGTTAAAACCTACCGTTAACGCCACGCTATCCGTCACCTTTGCTGATACTTCCGTGCAACAGCGGATGGTTAATGGCGAAGTGCGCAATGGCAACTGATGACTAATGCTCGCTGGCAAACCGTGGATCGTGAGGAAACAGCCAGCGAGCTTCCTTTAGTAACACCAACTGGTGTTGTACGTCGTTAAGCTGCCGGGCGATATTTATCCTTGTATCATAAATATTCGCGTCGGGGTGCACACCAGAATAGCGCCGTGCCCAGTGCTCAAAGTTTATCAGCCAGTAGCTGTCCCCTGACTGGTTGAAACGCAGCAGGTTGCCAATTTGCTGGTCAAAGTCATAACGATCGTTAAGCAATATTTTACCGACTGGATGAGCTGTTGCTAAGAGTTCTGCCTGCCGGCCTCCTCGTTCAATTCCGGTCAGCTTACCCTGTAGCTGCAAGGCTCCCGCCAACAGGATCACAAATACCGCAGCCGCAGCCCCTGTAAATACGCGCCCGCTACATATAAGGGGCGGCCATACCCTTAAGGTACGGCAAGGAATATCAATACAGCGCAATACTATCAACAACAGTAGCCAGTGGGCAGCTGACTGATAGATGGGGTATTCAGTCATCATATGCAGCAGAACCGGAAACGTTATAGCCAGCAGGGGGAGCTTTTTCCTGCGGTAAGCCAGCCAAACAATGATGCCCCCACCAACAATTATTGCCGCCATTGCCAGCAGAGCCAGACTCCCACCTTCAACCATCCACAACAGAATTTCATTGTGAGGATGAGCGCTCGTGCCCTGAGCTGCAAAGGTTTCTTCCCCACCAAATCGATGCAGAAAGTTATATTCAAACCCGCCTACTCCCCAACCAAATAGCGGTTTTTCGATGAACATGCGCAGACTATCGACAATGAATATCCAGCGAATATGAGTGCTTTGCACGTGGTTGATGTCAGGCGTCATCAACAGAAACTGCATCAGTTTACCGATCAGTATGCCCGAGACTAAAGCCACAGCAATCCACAGTAGCCTTGCAGCCTGCCGGTAAAACCAGCAGCAGTAACATAGCAGAGCGATACCGGTTGCCAGGTAACCAATCTGAGACTGACAGAGTTGAAGTACAAGGCCAAAGAGTAAAAACAGGAAGAAACAGGCAACACGATGGTAAAAGGCACGCTTACCCTGTGAAAGCAAAGCCTGGTATGGGGAAGAAAAACTTAGAAAGAGTAGCGCCGATACGCCTGTCGCCACAAAACTTGCCAGTACATTGATTTGCTGAAAAATACCGTAAGGTCTTGCCGATCGAAGCGTTGAGAATTCCCACCACTGCGCCGCAGGTAAATGGAAATACTGTACCAGGCATAATATACATTCAAGAACAACGCCGAGCAGCACAGCAGTCATCATCAACCAGGTGTCAGATGGACGAACCCTGAGCTGTAGCAATGTCAGATAAAAGAATACGCTGCCCACCATTCCGATAGTGGTTAACGCAGCGTTCTCTCGCCAGGCAGGTTTGGTACACAAAGAGAGCAGAATTAGAATCATGAAGCCACTAACAAACCAGCCCGACGCGGCGCTCAACTTCAGGGAGAGGTGCCCTGAGGGAAACGGCCACACGGCAATGATGATCATAAATACGCAAACCGTCATCCACGTAATGATATTGATGGGCAGCGCCAGGCCGCTCCCTCCCATATTCGGCTGATACCAGTGCAGTAATAAACCGAAAAAAAGAAAAGCCAGAGAAAAAAGGATATATCGTAACGAATGGTGTCTCCGAATCAACAATCCCTTATTACCGGTAAACGAAACGATATCAGACATACAACGAGGCCTTATCTGTTTACTGATAGCTCAGAGTGTAATGCGCAACGGAGGTGAATGGCCCAAAGGCAACGTTACCCGATTTTATTTCCTCAGTATCTGCTTCCACAAAAGCAAAAAAATCAAGACTCATACTTCCCTGAGAAAGCGCAACCGCCGGGGATGCCTGTTTAAGCGTGACAGGGCTGCCGTCCTTTAACTGCAGTCCAACACCAATGGCTGACATATCACCGGCGCCTTCAGGTGTAATCATCAATCGGTTCGGTAATTTAGGGTTCTCATTACCTGAAAATGAGATCGTTACTGATTCAAAAACAACGGCATTACAATTAAGCAGATGTATAGTAAAAGGTATCGGTTTAGTAGTTTTATCATTAACAAGATCCTTTAACGCAATCTGCTTAAAATCGACAGGCACCTTATCATCTCCGGGAGCAACATCGCAGGGTAACGCAACAACTTTACCGGTGAATCTAAGGTCCCCACCGATTAATCCAGCCATTTTAGTCGTGGCCGCCATCGACTGGCTTATTGCAAAGGCGGGCAGCAAAGGAAGCAGCCAACGGCATAGTTTCATCATGTCACTCGTCCCTACTGAAATTCTGCAACAATGCTGGCAGTTGACTCATAATCCCCTTCAGGAACCTGAGCGCCTTTATTTATAATGGGTGAAGCCGTCAGGCTCCAGTTACCCTTATTATTTTCAAAATTATCGATATTGTAAAAATGGTTCGGTAACACAGGGTTCCCTGACTTATCCCACAATCCCACACCCAGGTTACTGCGGTCGAGACCGGCTCCGGTCGTACCAAGATAGTCCGGGTTAAAACTTGCCAACCCTGAACCCGCAGGCTGAATACCCATTTTTATATTAAGAAATCCTGTATCAAAACTTCCTCCTTTACACTCAACATGAATGGGGACGGGCTTCCTGTATTTGGTATTATTAGCATCAACCCCGGACCCGGGGATGTCGTCAAAGGGAATGACTATAGCCTGTCCCTCATTAATAATGCATTTATCCGGAACGGTAATAATCCCAGAAGTAATGGTGATCGTAGCCAAAGGATAACTAATCGACGGTGTAGCTCCCAGACGACCATACAGCTTAACTAATTCTGTCCCTTCAAGATTCATGCCATTGATTAACGGTTTCTTAATGACGAAAGTTATTCGGCCTTGAGATCCAGACATTGTATCTCTGATAACATGAGATGATGGTGGAACACAGGATTCAGGGACATTGTTAGCCCGCCCCGTAAAAGGTACTGGGAAAAAATCACCCTGAGCTCCCATTCCGGTGATCATAAACACCTCGACCTTTACATCGATGTAATCATTTAATACCAGAAAATCTGGGGTTGATGAATTAACCATCGTGGTAGTGGCCGTATAAAATCGCGATTGATTCGTTATTGGCCTGCTACAGTGGATGTCAACAGTATATCGCCCACCCATTTTCCAGTCTCGAACGACTTGCGTACCCACTGTATTCGAAATTAAGTCCATTGAGGAAATTGGGACATCATATTTAAAACCACCAACGATTTCCGGCGTAATGTCACCTTCATTATACGCCATCGATGAAAGTGGGAATAAAAGAGGGGTAATTAATAACCCGCACGTTGCTCCGAATCGGAATGCGCTTTGCCTGGTGCACCGCTTGCTCATTATAAATACTCCACCATCAGACGAACCATTCCATAGTAGCTCCCGGCACCTACATATTTCTGCGTTGACTCTAAAGCAGCCATAAACGTCAACGTATTATCCCCGGGAAAAAGCAGGTAAGGATGCTGAGTCTGATTCAGGAAAAGTGGACTGCCTTTGCTGTCCATCAGACGAAGCCCAAGGCCTCGTACACCTCCCCGCACCATCAGCAGGTCGGGGTTGGCACCATCGGACTCACCAGCGAAGGTGAGAGAAATTACTCGCTCATCTGTCGTATAAGACCTGACATTTACCCCGGTCATCTTTCCGGGAATATCTTCATGAGACTCGTGCGCACCAGCGAGACAACCCTTCAGGTTGACGACAAAGATTACTTGTTTAGATCGGCTCCCTTCCTGGCGAAATGATCGGGCGCTAACCTCACCCATGTCAACGTCCTGCTCCTGAGATTCGCTGGCCAGTATGCAGGGAGAAGTCAATACGGCACCATGAAAATGAACCACGCCATTCTGCCCTTCAACATCATACAAATCCCGGTGAACAGGAGAAAGCGTCGCACTGGCACAGCAGCTGAACATCAGTGCTGACAAAATTAGCGTTCGGATGGTCATTATTACATCCCTCTTTATATGCAGAAAAAACAGCGTTCCGTGCTATTTTTTTACCTGATCGTCAGGAATAGAATGACAAATGGTCCCCTCACAGCGATAGCGAATTTCAGGGTGACCACCATAGTCATTGACATACATCATCGAAAATTCATTTACGCTCGTATTAGTCACCGGAACATCTAGCGTCGATTTCGGCGGTATCATTATTCCCGGGAAGGTTGTTAGACGTTCCCCCCCTTTTTCAGAGGCACCTCTTGTCAGACCTATTACGGTTATAAAGTAGGGCGTTGGATTATCCGCAACGAACTTATTCCCTTCTTTTTTAAAGGCCAGTTTATTCTGCCAAACTTCGTTTTTACTATCCGGAATGATTGGCGTTGGCCGGTAGAACAATTTTATCCTCGACTGCATAGATAACTGAAGCACGTTGGCTTTTTTAGGCTTTGGCGGTATTTCTCTGACATTAAGATAAAAAAGGCTCTCGCGATCCTGTGGAAGTGCATCAATTCCATTGGTTTTAGTCACCCTGATAACACCTTTTTGCCCACCGTTAATCCGCTGTAAAGCTGGTAGCACCAATAGAGGCGAAGTGATTTTATTTCCTTTTGCATCTTCAACCCATGATTGCGCAAGAAATGGCACATCCGGGCTGGTGTTTGAAAGGTTTGCACTGGCAGAAACACTGTTCCCGGTGAGGATCATCCTTGTACGGTCGAGAGAAATTCCTGCCTGAGCAGACCCCATGCCCACGACTAAAGCAGCCGTTAATGTTGCTATATTTAAGGTAACAATAGTTTTTCGCATAATAATAATCCTGTTAGGTAGTGCGTTCCTGCTACGATTCTATTGGCATGGTAATAAAATTTGTGCCTGCTTGTGCGTTAGCTTTTCCGGTACCTGTATAGTGCATTGCTTTTTCCCTTCCCAGACGGCAAAGAGTTTCTCTCCAGGCTTAACTCCGGATAAATAGGCAATTCCGCCATCCATGACCATCGCCACACTCACCGAATCATCGTTCACCACTTCGGCACCAAACGGCGGTGAGGTTCCATCCTGCAAGCGCAGCTGTGACATCACTCTCTCTCCCTGAGACATCGCAAATTTCTCGTAGCCAATCGCTCCCTCGGTGAAGGTCGATGTTGTAATCGCATGTGAAACCTCAACATCTTCACCCAGCGCATCAACATCAATACGCGTATCAAAGCTGTTATAGCTCGCCACATCGGGCACTACGCCAATCCCGAAGAAGTTAGTCCTGGCCAGCTTACCGTTAAGAGGCACGCCAGCCACACCACCGGTATCGACCATAATACGTGCCGTATCCTGAGTGGCAGAGCTGTTATGTATTGCTGCACCATAGCGCGTTGCCGTGATCCCACCGCGTACAGTGCCGCCCAGTGAAATATAGTTATCCTGCTGATAGCTGACGTTGGTATCGATCTGCGCCATCGCCGCACGGTGCTGGTAATAACCATCACCGGAAGCTTTACCGGCCTGATCGGCCCCGGCGCGGATTCGCCACAGGTTGTTGTAATCGCGGTTGTCACTGTACGATGCCATTTGTGTATTTCTACGCCCCTGCATCTGCAGGTCATAACCCGCCCAGCGGCTGTCGCCAATCGGCATAGAGATCGAGAAGGACAGGCTGTCATCATTACGGCCCTGATAGGTCGAACGATACAGCGCCAGGTTAGCCGTAATACCATTCACACCGGCAACGCTAAACGTTCGCGACGCGGATAAGCCATAGCGATCCTGGCTTTTTGTATCCCAATAATTCTGGTGGGTATAGGTAAGAAATACCGTAGTCATTTTATCCGGATTGTCAGCCCAGAACGTTTTATTACCCGTTATCGTATACATCTCTTTATCGCGACCGGTGCTGTTATAGTCATTGTAACGATCATCCAGGTACTGGGACTGGGTCCTGTATTTTTTCTGCGAGAAACGATAGCCCGCGAAGGTAATTGAACTGTTAAATTCATCGAAGGTTTTCGCGTAGCTAAGCTTGAAGGACATCCCCTGCTGCGAACTTTCCCCGGGTAATTTACTTATTGATTGCGTAATATCGGCAGATATTGCGCCCAAAATATCCAGATCGCGCCCGACGCCCGTAGACCAGGCATTATAGTTATTCCCAGAAAGTAAAACCCCACCATAAATCGACCACGAGTTGCTTAAACCCCATGAGAAATCACCGGTATAAAAAGCAGGCCCCTGGAATTTATGGTTGTATTGTGAAGGACGACCAATAGAGGTGTTATAGCGAATATAACCCGGACGAGTAAGATACGGAATATTGGCGGTATTCACTTTAAAGGTGCTTATTGTGCCATCCTGTTCCTCAACCTTAACATCCAGCTCACCACGCACGGATGTGTTCAGATCCTCTATATTGAATGGACCTGCCGGTACTGTGGTTTCATATATTGTACGACCGCTCTGGCTAACGGTCACCTTTGCGTTACTTTTTGCAATGCCACGCACCTGCGGGGCATAACCCTGCAGGTTTGGAGGCAGCATACGTTCGTCGCTGGCCAGATTAATACCGGTAAAGCGTACGGTATCAAACACTTTTGAGTTTGAATAAATTTCACCAAGAATAACCTTCGCCGCCTGCATCGGCAGAGGACGATAGGCATATATCTGATTAAATTCGAAATTATGCTGGTGCTCGCTGCCGGAATAGTCCCCCTGATACTGCGCACGTAGACGCCAGGCTCCCACGTTCATGCCCGTCTGACCATAGGCAGAAAAACTGGTACTTGAACCAGATCCATTCTTTATCTGACGGCTTGTTTGCCCGCTGATGCTGTAATCCAACAGTAGACCGGGTACACCATTATCCCAGCGTTCAGGTGGTGTCCAGTCAGGATCGGAATATTTCATCCATGCCTGGGGGATAGTGATATCCAGTGTGCCTTCCTGGTTAGAAATTTTCGCACTGGGGATTGTGGTAATATCAAGGCAACTATCGTCGATTCTACGCACCATTTCTAGCGCCTTTTCCTTAAGCGCCAATGCGGTAACCATATTCGGCGTTAAGCACGCCAGCGTTTTGCTTTTTGCATCAGGAGAAACGATATAGGTGACTTTATCTTGTTTATAAAAACGACCGTTAATTTTGATGTCCAGTAAATATGTTGCGGGTGCAACATAGTTTGTTTCTGCAAAACGAGAAAGGTCAATATTTCCACGATCGGCAGCATCCAGCGCGTCAACACTGAACTCTACGGCATCATCTGCTGCCAAGGATGAATGTGCTATCAAACACAATATCAGATTCGCTATGGATAATTTGTATCTGCTTTTAATAAAAAATAACATTAAATTATCATCCCAATTTCCACACATCTAAAAAATTAAGATATGCATGAAATTAATAAAGTAGTCATCCTTGTCCCAATAGTGTTATTTAGTCGAGACTTCAACTACAAATAGTCCATAAAGAATCTAACAGTTGCGTAAAACTCACCTGATATTATGTTGTTATTTAAAGGAACTATTGTTGCTTTAAAGTAAAGCGTATCGACACCTTTGCTTAAAGAAAACTCGGAGGTCGGTTCACCTAATCTCAGCCTTTTTCCGTCTCGATCACTGAGACGAATCCCAAATCCTTTAGCATCTCCAGTAATCCCGATAAGATCGTTCCCTTCCCTAACCTTATCGCTGTTAAAAATTACTTTTGCACTACGATAGAAAACACCAGGATAGATTTGGCTTTGCAACGAACATCCCGTTAGCTGGATATGAAAATAATGTGTCAAACTGTTACCTGAACCGCTAATAATATCTTGAGCGGTTATCTGCCCAAATTCAATCCATTGTTCTCGGTCCTGATACACAATCTCGCAGGGTGCTTCGATGATTTCACCCTTCACCATTACTTCACCCGGCGTACTGTATTTAACTTCATCTGCCTGAGCTGTTCCGCCAGCAATGTAAAACAAGCTGTAGCAAATCCATTTGCGAAAACTCATATTCCCTCTGCCCATTACTGGGAACAACAATATTATTAGCGCAGAACAAATCTGCTCTGCGCTAATAATTAAAGTTTTACTGATAGTCGATCTGGAAGTTAATCTGCGAGGTAAAATCACCCGGCTCTACGGCGCTGGAAGCATTATCTGCTTTAACATAAGCCATGAATGGAATAACAGATTTACCATTAGTCAGGTTAACAGGCGAAGATGCCTGGCCCCAGATAACATCCTGGCCAGCATTATCGGTTAAACCAATACCTGCGCCTTTTGCGGTACCGGACAGCATTGCAGCCAGAGATGGGTCACTAACGTTTTGAGTGTTAGGCTGATACGTCACGGTCGCATGCTGCGCAACAGTGGTATCACAGTTCTGAAGCTCAATATTCTTTTTCTCATTACCAGCCCTTGCTCCGCCTTTCAGAGCCGCAGTGGTGATCTCAGCAAAATCAACCACTACCGGGCTAGAGTTAGCAGCCAGACCACATGCTGAATTCACCAGCGATCCTTTAAATTCAATGGTGCCATTGGTTGGAGTACCGGTATAGTCAGCAAATGATGCTGTAGATGCACAAGCCAAAACCACGCCCATTGAGATCAGAATTTTGTTCAATTTCATTTATTACATCCTTGATATGGAATTAAAGAAATAACATTGCATTACATTTTCCATGCTTCACTTAATTTACCAAGGCGGGGAGTTAATTAGAATAGTGTTTATTTTGATAATAAAGAATGCGATACGAAATCCTAAAAAAAGCACTAACAAGACTAAAACCAAAGATTTTTTCAACTGCCAGTACAAGCACAATAAGTCAATAAATCATCATCAAAGTAATAATGTAAGGCAGATATTAATCAATCTTATTACTTGTTCACCTAATAAGATAAATCATAAAAAAACAACATATATATCTGAAAAAACACCAGTTTATGTTTAACTTTAGTTATAAATAAAAATTAACTATCAGGTTATCATAATGATAATCAATCGAATTTCATTTAAATGATAGCTGCTATTTGTAAACAGAACAAAACACTAAAAAAAGCCGACCGTCTCGATCGGCTCTTAGTAGAATGCATGACTTCAGTCAGTAAAACTATTGCCCGGAACCTCCAGATTCCAGAGGCCCATCGGGATCGGCAGGCAAAACAATGTATACACCCTCAAATACCGCACCGGATTCATCATTACCAAACAGCTCAACTTCCAGCTGTACGCGAGCCTTGCGGCCGCGGGCAAGACGATCCAGGTCACCGCTGAGCGACCCAAGATCGGCAATCGCACCAGGCTTACCGCTGATGGGCTTGCTGTAGCGGATATGCGCATCGGCCAGAATGATAGTCCCACCCAGGTGCCGTTCACGCAGCAGCAGCCAGATCAGACCCCAGCCGGTTAACGTAGCCAGGGAGAACAGGCTTCCGGCGAACAGCGTATGGTGAGGGTTCTGATTGCCGGTCTCAGGCATGGTGGTGACAAATTTCTGCCCGGTATATTGCAGTATGCGCACACCCATTTTTTCGCTAAGGGGGATGTGTTCATACCATGCCTGCTGAAGCTGACCGCACCAGTCAGCACGGTGGAGGATATCGTCCAGCGTCACCACCGGTTTAATCATTAAGAAATGGCGTACCGGGGTGGTTTGCGGCGCAGTAATTTCACCCTGGTTGATATAGCCAAGCTTTGAAAAGAAATCAACGGCATCCTCACGGGCGCTACATACTACCCGCTTGACGCCCTCCTGCCTGGCTACGGATTCCAGCGTCATCGCCACCAGCGTTCCCAGCCCCTTGCCCTGCACTGAAGGATGGACGGCAAGAAAGCGAATCGCCGCTTCGTTATCAGCGTTGATGTACAGCCTGCCAACGGCAACCGGGTTCCCCTGCTCATCGACCACCATTTGATGATGCGCAAGCGCATCCCAGGCATCGCGCTCCGACCCCATGGGCTGATGCAGTGGTTTACGCAGCATCTCCCAACGGAACTGGTAGTAGGTATCTAACTCTTCTGCAGTCTCTGGAACCCGGAGGTGATACATAAAATGATTCTCTCTGTCTGAGCTCGCCAGGCTGTTCCTTTGCCGCTCGGCCAGCTGCTTCAAACCTGCAACCAGAAGGTTACCGGGCCATCATTCACCAGTGACACTTTCATATCTGCGGCAAATTGCCCGGTTTCCGTCATTATTCCCTGCTCGCGACAGCAGGTGGTGAAGTACTCATAAAGTTTTTCGGCCTCTACCGGTTCTGCGCCACCTGAAAAACTGGGGCGCAGACCCTTTTGCGTATCGGCAGCGAGCGTAAACTGCGATACCACCAGCACGCTGCCATTCGCCTGCTGAACGTTCAGATTCATTTTGTCGTTCTCGTCACCGAAAATCCGGTAACCAAGTACCTTACTGGCTAACTTACGCGCACTTTCAGGGGTATCCCCTTTTTCCACGCCGAGCAGGACAAGCAGCCCTGGCCCGATTTCCCCGATGGTTTCGCCTGCCACTGTCACGCTGGCAGCAAGCACCCGTTGAATTAAGGCAATCATAGTTCCTCGTTCTCTTTTTCTTGTTCTTCTTGTTTCAGCTGACGGTAGTCACCCAGCGAAGCTGTGATTTCAGCCCCCAACAGTACGATACACCAGGTCCAGTAAACCCACAGGAATATGATGGGTATAACAGCCAGTACCCCATAGATTAACTGGTACGAAGGGAACATCGTAACATAGAGGGCGAAACACTTTTTCCCCAGCTCAAACAGCACTCCTGCAACCAATGCCCCGACAAGCGCATCACGCGCGGCAACCTCTGTGGTAGGAACGATACTGTAAAGTAACCAGAATGAGAGGCAGGAAAGCAGTAGCGGAAAGATGCGCAGCATAACGTCAATTGCCCAGGAAACGCCGCTCACCGTCGCCCAGTGCAGAGAAAGCAGGTAAGAACTGATCGCCAGACTTGCCCCCACCAGCAGTGGTCCCAGAGTCAGGATCATCCAGTAGATAGCAAACGAGTAGATCAGCGGCCGTGTTCTTTTGCTACGCCAGATCGTATTCAGTGCAGAATCAATGGAATACATCAGCAGCAACGCGGTGACTATCAGTCCACCCACGCCGACCGTGGTCATTTTATTGACGTTTGCCACGAACTGTTCGAGGTAGTTCTGGATAGTTGTTCCCGCAGCAGGAACAAAGTTGTTGAAAACAAAATCCTTAATCTGCGTGCTGACCTCCGAGAACATCGGAAATGCGGCGAACAGCGCGAACACTACGGCAACCAGCGGCACCAGAGAAAGTAGCGATACATAGGCAAGATGCCCCGCCAGCATGGTCATGCCGTCTTCATCAGTACGCCGCCACAGCAGTTTTATATACTGCCAGACAGCATGCAGGCGATGGCGAATATGGCTAAACAAACGCATGACTATCTACGGTCGGAGAAAAACGCCGGTACAACGCTGGCATCGGTCACATGGACACTGTGGATGCCTAACGCTCGTGCGGCTTGAACATTCTCAAGATTATCATCGAAAAAGATAGCGTCCTGCACGGAGGCTTCTTCTTCATTAAGCAGGCGCTGATAAATTTCAGGATCGGGCTTACGCAGCCCCATTTCCTGGGACAGGTAAATTTTATCGGCGGCGTTTTTAACTTCAGGATATTCAGTTGGCCAGAACTCGCAGTGCAGGCGATTAGTATTCGATAAAATGACAACGCGATCGCCCTGCTCCCGCAGTTTGTGCATGATGGCAATCACTTCCGGGCGTACGCCGACAAACACGGCCTGCCAGCCGACAGCGAACTGCTCAAATCCAAGCGCGATATCCAGCTGTTCACACATTTTCGCCGCAAACTGCTCGTCACTGATTTCACCGCGTTCGTGCTGGAAAAAAGGTTCACCCATATGAAAGCGGCTTTGCAGTGTGGCCAGCGGTACGCGACCGAGATCGCTCCAGGCACCTAAAACCCTTCTGAAATCAATATTTACAATGACATTACCGAGATCAAAGATATACAGCATAGCCCTCTCCTTTTGTTCCGCTGAGTTATTCACTCTAGCGGTAAATCGGGAGGCTGAACAGGTGAAGCCAGGAAAACAACGGACAAAAAAAAGACCGGATTGCTCCGGCCTTTGCTCACTGATTCGACGAGTTATTACTCTTTCGGTCCGCGGTTTGCGCGTTTACGATCGTTCTCAGTCAGGTGACGTTTACGAATACGTACGGACTGAGGAGTCACTTCTACCAGTTCGTCATCATCGATGAATTCCAGAGCCTGCTCCAGAGTCATTTTCTGTGGTGGAACCAGAGTGGTGGCTTCATCAGTACCGGAAGCACGCATGTTAGTCAGTTTTTTACCGGTCAGGCAGTTCACGGTCAGGTCGTTAGAACGTGAGTGAATACCAATGATCTGGCCTTCATACACTTCTGCACCGTGACCCAGGAACAGCTTACCGCGATCCTGCAGGCTGAACAGGGCGAAGGCTACTGCTTTACCCTGGCCGTTAGAGATCAGTACGCCGTTCTGGCGCTGGCCCACTTCGCCCGGACGAACATCGTCGTAGTGGCTGAAGGTGGAGTACAGCAGGCCGGTACCGGAAGTCATGGTCATGAATTCGTTACGGAAACCGATCAGACCACGGCTTGGGATCTCGTAGTCAAGACGCACACGGCCTTTACCATCCGGGTCCATGTTTTTCATGTCGCCTTTACGCTCGCCCATCGCCTGCATCACGGATCCCTGATGCTGCTCTTCGATGTCGAGGGTCACGTTTTCGAATGGCTCTTGCTTACGGCCTTCGAACTCACGGAAGATAACTTTCGGACGGGATACCGCCAGCTCGAAACCTTCACGACGCATGTTTTCGATCAGAACTGACAGGTGCAGCTCACCACGACCAGAAACACGGAATGCATCGGCGTCTGGCGTTTCTTCAACACGCAGTGCTACGTTATGCACCAGTTCTTTGTTCAGACGGTCGAGGATCTGACGTGAAGTCACATACTTACCTTCTTTACCGCAGAACGGAGAGGTGTTAACGCAGAAGAACATGGTTACGGTTGGTTCATCAACGCTCAGGGCCGGCAGCGCTTCCACGTTCTGCGGGTCGCAGATAGTGTCAGAGATGTTCAGCTCACCCAGACCGGTGATAGCGATGATGTCGCCCGCTTCCGCTTCTGATGCTTCGATACGCTCCAGGCCCATGTGGGTCAGAACTTTACCGACTTTAGCGTTGCGAGTTTTGCCTTCGCTATCGATTACGGTGATCTGCTGGTTAGGGCGAACCTTACCGCGCTTGATACGACCGATACCGATTACGCCCAGGTAGTTGTTGTAGTCCAGCTGCGAGATCTGCATCTGCAGTGGCGCTTCCAGCTCAACCTGTGGTGGTGATACGCGATCAACGATTGCCTGATACAGCGGGGTCATGTCTTCCGCCATATCGTTGTGGTCCAGACCCGCGATACCGTTCAACGCAGAAGCGTAGATAATCGGGAAGTCCAGCTGTTCGTCGGTCGCATCCAGGTTAACGAACAGGTCAAATACCTGATCGACTACCCAGTCAGGACGCGCACCAGGACGGTCAACTTTGTTGATAACTACAATCGGCTTCAGACCATTAGCGAAGGCTTTCTTGGTCACGAAGCGGGTTTGCGGCATAGGGCCATCCATTGCATCCACAACCAGCAGCACCGAGTCAACCATTGACATCACACGCTCAACCTCACCGCCGAAGTCGGCGTGCCCTGGGGTATCCACGATGTTGATGCGGTAGTCGTTCCATTTAATGGCGGTGTTTTTTGCGAGGATGGTAATCCCACGCTCTTTCTCCAAATCGTTGGAGTCCATTACGCGTTCGGTTGCTTCGGTACGGGCATCGAAGGTCCCGGACTGCTGCAGCAACTTATCAACCAGGGTAGTTTTACCATGGTCAACGTGGGCAATAATGGCGATGTTACGCAAATTTTCGATCACAGCTTTGCCTCAGGCATTAGAAATAGCGCGCTATTGTACACGGATTAATCGAAGGACTGAACAGGATCACATATTTCATAGAAATTTAACTGTTCGGATTGCATTTGCAGCCATTTTCAGTGCAAAGATTGCACTGCATGGCAAAATCGCACCAAAATGGTGCCCTGGTATCATACAAAGGCACCAAAATAGTGCACACTTTCCATCATGGTGCACTCCTCGTCTTTCGAGAGGGCGCATCATAGCGCTTTTTGCACCGAATAAAAAAGTTGGCATAGATTTCGCTTTAGTATCTGTAAGCGAAAAATGCCAGTTTCCACAACGGTTGATAGCTTGTCAGAGGACTTTAATTTTCGGAGTCAGCGCAGCCAAACGCAAAGCGCGCCCGTTGAGTTCTCTAACCACAACGACAATGACAAAATCCAGGAGAGTTACGTATGTCCGCTGAACACGTTCTGTCGATGATGAACGAACACGAAGTCAAATTTGTTGACCTGCGTTTTACTGACACTAAAGGTAAAGAGCAGCACGTGACCATTCCCGCTCATCAGGTTAACGCTGACTTCTTCGAAGAAGGCAAAATGTTTGACGGCTCCTCAATCGGTGGCTGGAAAGGCATCAACGAATCTGACATGGTTCTGATGCCAGACGCGACAACTGCGATGATCGATCCGTTCTTCGCTGACTCTACCCTGATCATCCGTTGTGACATTCTCGAGCCAGGCACTCTGCAGGGCTACGACCGTGACCCGCGCTCCATCTCTAAGCGTGCAGAAGACTTCCTGCGCTCTTCCGGCATCGCGGACACCGTACTGTTCGGGCCAGAACCAGAGTTCTTCCTGTTCGATGACATCCGCTTCGGCAGCAGCACCTCCGGTTCTCACGTTGCTATCGATGATATCGAAGCCTGCTGGAACACCGGTAAAGAATACGAAGGCGGCAACAAAGGCCACCGTCCTGCGCTGAAAGGCGGCTACTTCCCGGTACCACCGGTTGACTCATCTCAGGACATCCGTTCTGCTATGTGTCTGACCATGGAGCAGATGGGCCTGGTTGTTGAAGCCCACCACCACGAAGTGGCAACCGCAGGTCAGAACGAAGTGGCAACCCGCTTCAACACCATGACCAAAAAAGCGGACGAAATTCAGATCTACAAATACGTTGTTCACAACGTGGCTCACGCGTACGGCAAAACCGCGACCTTTATGCCTAAGCCAATGTTTGGTGATAACGGTTCTGGTATGCACTGCCACATGTCCCTATCTAAAGGCGGCACCAACCTGTTCGCCGGTGACAAATACGGCGGCCTGTCTGAAATGGCGCTGTTCTACATCGGTGGTGTTATCAAGCACGCTAAAGCGATCAACGCCCTGGCAAACCCAACCACCAACTCATACAAGCGTCTGGTCCCAGGCTACGAAGCGCCAGTTATGCTGGCTTACTCTGCCCGTAACCGTTCTGCTTCAATCCGTATTCCAGTGGTTACCAGCCCGAAAGCACGCCGCATCGAAGCGCGTTTCCCGGACCCAGCGGCTAACCCGTACCTGTGCTTCGCTGCACTGCTGATGGCTGGCCTGGACGGCATCATCAACAAGATCCACCCTGGCGATGCGATGGACAAAAACCTGTACGACCTGCCGCCGGAAGAAGAAGCTGAGATTCCAAAAGTTGCAGGTTCTCTGGATGAAGCACTGGCTGCACTGAATGAAGACCGTGAGTTCCTGACCCGCGGCGGCGTGTTCACCGAGGACACTATCGATGCCTACATCGCCCTGCGTCAGGAAGAGATGGACCGCGTTCGTATGACTCCGCACCCAGTTGAGTTCGAACTGTACTACAGCGTTTAATTAGTAGTAAGCCAGGCGAATATCATGTCGCTGAGAAGCGGCAACCGAAAAGATCCCGCGTGGCGTGTCCATGCGGGTGATATTGAGGGAACCCGCCAAGCTCCAGCACGATAAACGCCTGGGATTTTGTTGCCGTGGAAACTTTCAGCCCATCTTCGGATGGGCTTTTTTCTCCACAAATTCATCGTTTAACAAGATGATTTCCGGGTTAAAAGACTATAATGCACTAAATTGGTGCGCACGAATGACTCAGGAGAACGCTTTATGGCAACTGGCGCTCTGCCCGATGCTGGGCAGATTCTCAATTCACTGCTCAACAGCATTCTTTTAGTTGATAGCGAGCTGGTGATTCATTATGCCAATCCCGCAGCGCAGCAATTGCTGGCGCAAAGTTCCCGCAAGCTGTTCGGCACGCCTTTACCGGAACTGATTGGTTATTTCTCTCTTAATATTGAAGTCATGTTCGAAAACCTGGATGCAGGTCAGGGCTTTACCGACAGCGAAGTCACCCTCGTGGTCGATAGTCGCGCCCATATTATGTCGCTGACCGCACAGCCGCTGCCGGATGGGTTGATCCTGCTGGAGATGGCGCCGATGGATAATCAGCGTCGCCTGAGCCAGGAACAGCTGCAGCATGCTCAACAGGTTGCCGCACGCGATTTGGTTCGCGGTCTGGCGCATGAGATTAAAAACCCGCTGGGAGGATTACGCGGTGCAGCACAACTGCTGGCCAAAGCGCTTCCCGATCCGAATTTAACCGAATATACCAAAGTCATCATTGAACAGGCCGATCGCCTGCGCAATCTGGTCGATCGCCTGTTGGGCCCCCAGCAGCCCGGTATGCATGTTACTCAGAGCATCCATCAGGTGGCTGAGCGCGTGGTTAATCTGGTTTCAATGGAGCTGCCCGATAATGTTTCTCTGGTGCGGGATTACGATCCCAGCCTGCCAGAGCTACCGCACGATCCCGATCAGATCGAGCAGGTCCTGCTCAACGTTGTCCGCAATGCACTACAGGCACTGGGCGACGAAGGTGGCACCATCACGTTACGTACTCGTACGGCGTTTCAGCTGACGCTGCACGGTTCTCGCTATCGCCTGGTGGCACGCATCGATATTGAAGATGACGGCCCGGGCATCCCGGCGCAGCTGCAGGATACGCTTTTTTACCCGATGGTCAGCGGCCGCGAAGGCGGCACCGGGCTGGGGCTCTCCATTGCCCGCAGTCTGATCGACCAGCATTACGGGAAAATAGATTTCAACAGTTGGCCCGGACACACTGAGTTCTCAGTTTATCTGCCTATTCGCCAGTGAGGTTTCTATGCAACGAGGGATAGTTTGGATCGTCGATGACGATAGCTCCATCCGCTGGGTGCTTGAACGCGCGCTCACTGGAGCCGGTTTAAGTTGTGTCACGTTTGAAAGTGGCAATGAGGTGCTGGACGCGCTCGCAACCAAAACCCCAGACGTTTTATTATCGGATATTCGCATGCCGGGCATGGACGGGCTGGCGCTGCTTAAAAAAATTAAACAGCGTCATCCTATGCTGCCGGTAATTATTATGACCGCCCATTCCGATCTGGATGCCGCCGTCAGCGCTTATCAGCAGGGCGCTTTTGACTATCTGCCTAAGCCGTTTGATATTGATGAAGCAGTGGCGCTGGTTGAGCGCGCTATCAGCCACTATCAGGAACAGCAGCAGCCGCGCAATCAGCCTGCCAGTGGGCCGACTACCGATATCATCGGTGAGGCGCCGGCCATGCAGGATGTATTTCGTATTATCGGCCGCCTCTCCCGTTCCTCTATCAGCGTTTTGATTAACGGTGAATCCGGGACGGGCAAAGAGTTAGTGGCGCACGCGCTACACCGCCACAGTCCTCGGGCAAAAGCGCCGTTTATTGCGCTGAACATGGCCGCTATTCCTAAGGATTTGATTGAATCCGAGCTGTTCGGCCATGAGAAAGGGGCATTTACCGGCGCAAATCAGATTCGTCAGGGGCGCTTCGAGCAGGCTGACGGCGGGACGCTGTTCCTTGATGAAATTGGTGATATGCCGCTGGATGTCCAGACCCGACTGCTGCGTGTACTGGCCGACGGACAGTTTTATCGCGTGGGTGGCTATGCCCCGGTGAAGGTGGACGTGCGCATTATCGCCGCGACCCACCAGAACCTGGAAATGCGCGTACAGGAAGGGAAATTCCGTGAGGATTTGTTCCACCGCCTGAACGTTATCCGCGTGCATTTACCGCCGCTGCGTGAGCGCCGCGAAGATATTCCGCGCCTGGCACGTTATTTCCTGCAGGTCGCGGCACGGGAGCTGGGTGTGGAAGCAAAAATCCTGCATCCGGAAACGGAAACCGCGCTGACCCGCCTTCACTGGTCAGGCAACGTACGCCAGCTGGAAAACACCTGCCGCTGGCTGACGGTGATGGCGGCCGGACAGGAAGTGCTGATCCAGGATCTGCCACCGGAACTGTTTGAGACCTCAACGCCGGACAGTCCGACGCAGTCTCTACCGGACAGCTGGGCGACGCTGCTGGCTCAATGGGCCGACAGAGCGCTGCGTTCCGGTCATCAAAATCTGTTGTCAGAGGCACAGCCAGAAATGGAACGTACACTGCTGACCACCGCGCTGCGCCATACTCAGGGCCATAAGCAGGAAGCCGCACGCCTGCTTGGCTGGGGGCGCAACACGCTCACCCGCAAGCTGAAAGAGCTGGGAATGGAATAACGTTTTTTTCTGGCCGGGTAGGTACCGGGCGAGCCGCAAGCGGCTCGCCCTTTTTACAGGCTGAGTTAAATCACCCGCGAAAATTGCTGCCTGCGGGCCTTCTGGCGCAGATAGCTGTCAAAGCACATACAGATATTCCTTACCAGTAATCGTCCCTTAGGCGTTATCTGAAGGCCCTTCTGGTGGCAATCCACCAGCCCGTCGGCAATCAGTGGCTGCAGCTGTTGCAAATCTTCAGCAAAATAGCGCTGGAAATCGATTCCCCACTGCGTTTCAACCGCTAAAAATGACAGCGAGAAATTGCACATCAGGCTCTTAATCACATCGCGTCGGATACAGTCATCATCAGTGAGCTGTAACCCGCGCCAGAGCGCCGTTTTATCCCGATCGATGGCGGCATAATAATACTTCAGCTCTTTCTGGTTCTGCGCATAGCTATCCCCGATCATGCTAATTGCCGAAACGCCCATGCCCAACAGATCGCTGTCTCCCTGCGTAGTATATCCCTGAAAATTGCGGTGCAGCTTTCCGGCACGCTGTGCAATCGCCAGTTCGTCATCATGGCGAGCGAAGTGGTCCATACCGATAAATTCATAGCCCTGTGCGGTCAGGGACGAAATCGTCTGCTGCAGAATATCCAACTTCTGCTGCGCATCGGGCAAGTCCTCCTGACGGATTTTACGCTGGGCCGCGAACAGTTCTGGCAGATGAGCATAGTTGAATACGCTGAGGCGATCCGGATTCAGTTCGGCCACCTTTTGCAAGGTAAACGCAAAGCTCTTCGCCGTCTGATGAGGCAGACCATAGATCAGATCGATATTGGTGGAGGTAAAACCCAGCTGACGCGCCCGGGCCATCAGGGCGAAAATCATCGTTTCATCCTGCACCCGGTTAACGCTTTGCTGAACCTGCTTGTTAAAATCCTGCACGCCCATACTCAGACGGTTGAATCCGCCCTCACGCAGATGATCCAGCACATCCAGCTCAATTTCGCGCGGATCTACCTCAATCGACATCTCTACATCGGCAGCAAACGTAAAATGCTGCCGCAGGGTACCCAGCAGCCGACTGATTTGCGCCTTAGTCAGAAAAGTCGGCGTACCACCGCCCCAGTGCATCTGACTGACGGTACGCTGGCTGAACAACGGGGCGCGGGCCTCGATTTCCTGCACCAGCGCATCCAGGTAGATATCCGCTTTGTGCTGCTGGCGCGTCACCTGTTTGTTGCAGCCGCAGAAATAACAAAGCTGATGGCAAAACGGGATATGCAAATAGAGAGACAGTGGTCGATCGGGATAACGCGACGCCGCACGTAAAAATGCGCTTTCATCGTAATCCTGACTGAATTCCAGGGCCGTTGGATAGGAGGTGTAACGTGGACCGGAGGTGTTGTACTTCTGAATTAACGGGAGATCCCATTCTGCTTTCTGCATCTGCATGCTCGCCTACCTTATACGCTTTCGGACAGACCGTCGCGGGACAGGGAGAGGCCGGCTGACGATCCTGCTACGCAGCCGTGCTTTCAGGCGCGATAACCGCTGTAGTTTAACGAACAACCACCCAAGCCAGCACAACAGAATCAGCGCAATAATTGATCCAGGCCAAATCATCAGTAGAGAAACCGGTTATTACGGGCAGAGCAGAATTGCCCTGCCTCGATTTACGTCAATATCAGATACAGAATGCCGGGCACGCACACCCTTTCTTCCAGAACACTGGAGAGCGAATCTCTCCACAGGAGAAAAGATAGATAATCAGTTCCCGCCCTTCAGCAGGCGATACATATCTTCTTCCGCAGCGTCATCCTCGACATCATCATCCAGAGCAATACCCAGCTGCTCCATCAGCACATCGATACGATCGAGGGCCTGATCGAGCCATGCCTGATCTTCAGCGGGTAGTGATTCACCGCTTTCGAGGCGATCCAACAATGCGTCCAGGCGTTCATCGTTCTCCAGCATTGCCAGCTCTTCCTGCGGCGTCAGGCGCGGTTTCTTCTCTGGCTGCACTTTCGGCGTTTTTGCTGGCTTGGCCGGTTTAGCGGCAACGACATCTCCGCCCAGTGCGACAGGCTTTTTACTGCCGATACGCGGATCTTTAGTTTTGTTTCCGCTGCTGGCTTTCTGGCTTTCAGTAACAGGGTTAGCCCGGCTGCCGGAGGCGTTGCCGCTACGTTTTTTATCACGTTTGCGATCGCGCGCTTCCTGATTCAGTTCATCACGGGATTTACGCTTATTTTTTGCAGCAGGTTTTTGTCCCTGTGGCGTGCGTGCAGGTTGCTTCATGGTTTCTGCTCTCAGACGTTTATCTTCAGTAATAGAATTGCGGCGGAATCTAGCAGAAAGCAGAGAAAGAAAAAAGGCGGCAGGTCACCCTGTCGCCTTTTTTCGCACCTTCCACAGAAGGGCTGACGGTGTCAGCATCCATTTTAGCAGCCAACATCCCGGTTTTCCTTTGCCAAGTGCCCACATCCTGGTGAGCTCCCATCCTGTTGTGCGACCCCTTCGCACTTTCCTTTCCCTGCTCGTCATCACCCTGATGCTCACTGAGCGCTTCATCCTGAAGTGAAACGGCCTGTTTCTGTCTTCAAATGTAGACTAACTAGTCCGACAATCAAGGCCACACTTTAATTTTTAGTTATTATTTGGATATGAAAAAAACAACCAAATGAAATTAAACAATATTTTAAGAAGAAAGAGGAAAAAAAGCAGAGAGTGCCGCCAAGATTTATGGCAAATATCTCACAGAGAATACCAGGGTTATTATGTCTTATCGGGCGCTTTTCGATCATACAGGGTATAATCAACGCAATTCACTTTTTTCCCTGGAGTACTTTATTTTGTCTGGCTGGAATTATCACGTCACCCATTTTGTCACCAGCGCCCCGGATATCCGCCATCTGCCTGCCGATACCGGCATTGAGGTTGCCTTTGCCGGGCGTTCAAACGCGGGTAAATCCAGCGCACTCAACACGCTGACAAATCAGAAAAGCCTTGCCCGTACCAGTAAAACGCCTGGCCGTACCCAGTTAATCAACCTGTTCCAGGTTGCCGAAGGCTACAGACTGGTGGATCTTCCCGGCTATGGCTATGCCGAAGTGCCGGAAGAGATGAAGCTGAAATGGCAGCGATCGCTGGCGGAATACCTGCAAAAACGCCAGTGCCTGAAGGGGCTGGTCGTGCTGATGGATATTCGCCATCCTCTGAAAGATCTCGACCGTCAGATGGTTATGTGGGCCGTGCAGAGCGGAATTGAAGTGCTGATACTGCTGACCAAGGCCGACAAACTGGCTTCCGGAGCGCGTAAAGCTCAGCTTAATGCCGTTCGTGAAGAAGCGAAAACCTTCCTGGGTACGGTGGATGTTGAAGTTTTCTCATCGCTGAAGAAAATTGGCGTGGATAAGCTGAGCCAGAAACTGGATAGCTGGTATCGCGATATCCCGCCGGCAACCGAAGAAGACGGAATCGACGAGTAACACCGTTTCAGTCATCTTTTGGCAGGCCAGCTTTCTGTTGGTCTGCCGCTCGTATTCGAGCAGTCATTGCGCAAATTCCTGTACGACGCCCAATAAAAAACGCCCCAGTCATAACGACTGGGGCGGCTAAAATATTCAGCCAAATCCGATTACGTGAAGTAAAAGGTCTGAAAGATAGAACATCTTACCTCTGTACCCTACGCGATAAACTCTACATGATTTTTTGAGCGCTAAAAAGGGTTTTTTGTAGTTAATTTCCAGAAAACGACAGTCAAGATCCAACATTCGTCACATAACGATGCCCTTTCTGTAGCTTAATTACTTAAAAAATGCTTTTAGCTGAAATGGTTAGCGTTACTGGTAACCACAGTAAGAGAGGGTCAGAAGCTGAAACGATTAAATAGACTATTTTCTTATCGTTGTTGTAGGCCGGGACACTGACTGCCCCAGCCTTATGGATGAGCGATCAGTGCGCCTGATCCCAGTTGTCACCCACGCCGACATCCACACGAAGCGGCACGTCCAGTTTCATGCTGCTCTCCATCAGTTGACGAATTTTATCTGAAGCGGCATCAACCGCATCCGCTCTGACTTCAAATACCAGTTCATCGTGCACCTGCATAATCATCTTCACTGCAGGGTCAGCTTGCTGGAGCAGCCAGTCATCCACGGCAATCATCGCGCGTTTAATGATATCCGCTGCGGTCCCCTGCATCGGGGCGTTAATTGCCGCACGCTCTGCCGCCTTACGGCGCATCGCATTACTGGCTTTGATATCCGGTAAATACAACCGGCGCCCGCCCAGAGTTGAAACGTAGCCTTTTTCAGCAGCCTGCTCACGGGTACTCTCCATATACTGCAAAACCCCCGGATAGCGTTCGAAGTAGAGGTCCATATACTTTTTCGCTTCGCCTGCGCCGATATTCAGCTGGCGTGACAGGCCAAAGGCGCTCATACCATAAATCAGACCAAAGTTGATCGCCTTCGCGCTGCGTCGTTGTTCGCCGCTGACTTTTTCCAGCGCCACGCCAAAGACTTCCGCAGCGGTCGCACGGTGAATATCCTGCTCATTAGCGAACGCCGTCAGCAGCCCTTTATCCTGAGAAAGGTGCGCCATGATACGCAGCTCAATCTGCGAATAGTCAGCGGCTACGATGACATGCCCCTTCGGAGCGATAAACGCCTGGCGGATACGGCGACCCTCATCATTACGCACCGGAATGTTTTGCAGGTTAGGATCGCTGGAAGAGAGCCTTCCGGTCGCAGTCACCGTCTGGTGGTAGGAGGTATGCACGCGGCCAGAGAGCGGATTGATCATCTGCGGCAGCTTGTCAGTATAGGTTGACTTCAGCTTGGATAAGCCACGATGCTCAAGGATTACTTTAGGCAGCGGGTAGTCCAGTGCCAGCTCGGCAAGCACTTCTTCACTGGTTGACGGCGCGCCGCCCGGTGTCTTCCTGGTCGGTTTGATGCCCTGCTTTTCAAACAGAATCGTTTGCAGCTGCTTAGGTGAAGACAGGTTGAACGGCTCACCGGCAAGCTCATGGGCTCGCAGTTCCAGCTCCGCCAGCCGCGTTCCCAGCTCTTTTGAATGCGCGGCCAGTATTCCCTGGTCGATCAGAACACCGTTACGCTCAATGCGTGAGATGACTGGCACCAGCGGCATTTCTACCTGGTCAAAAACGGTTCTCGGCCCCTGCTCTTTCTCCAGTTCAGGCCACATTTTCAGGTGCAGCTGTAGCGTCACGTCGGCGTCTTCAGCCGCATAGCGTGCAGCCTGATCCAGCGCTATCTGGTTGAAGGTCAGCTGATTCTTACCCTTACCGGCAATCTCTTCAAACGTCACCGTTTTGTGGTTCAGCCAGCGCAATGCCAGGGTATCCATATCATGGCGGCCCGCAACGCTATTCAACGCATAGGATTCCAACATGGTATCGAAACGAATGCCCTTTAATTCAATATCATAGTTTTTCAGCACGCCACGATCGTATTTGAGATTTTGCCCAACTTTCAGCGCGTTGTTATCTTCCAACAGCGGTTTAAGGCGTGACAGTACGCTGCTGCGATCCAGCTGATCGGGAGCATCCAGATAATCATGCGCCACCGGAAGATAAGCCGCTTCACCCGGTGCAATGGCGAATGACAGGCCCACGATATTGGCACTCAACGTATCCAGCGAGTCCGTTTCCAGGTCAAAGGCAAACAGCTCACTGTTATGGAGTTTTTGCAGCCAGACTTCGAAGGTTTCTTCATCCAGAATGGTGACGTAGCCATCCGATGACAGTACGCTGGCCGGCGGCTCCTCAGCGGAGGTTTCTGCTATAGTCGCCGACCTGGCTTTCGGCGCGGAGGTGCCGCCCGTTTTACCCTGTAGCCATTTGCCTTCTTCCAGATCGACAATCCAGCGGCGGAACTCATAGTGTTTAAACAGAGCCAGCAGTTCTTCCGTCGCCGGTTCGTTGACCGTCAACTGGTCACAGGTCTGGTCCAGCTCAACGTCGGTCTTAATGGTGGCCAGCTGATAGGATAGCAGCGCCATCTCTTTATTCTGTTCCAGCTTGGCGGCCATGGTTTTTGCACCACGGAAAGTTAAACCGGCAACGCTGTCGAGATTAGCATAGATATCCTTAATACCACCCAACCCCTGAAGCAGCGCCTGTGCGGTCTTCTCTCCCACGCCGGGTACGCCTGGAATGTTATCTGATGAGTCACCCATCAGCGCCAGAAAATCGATAATCAGCGATGGAGGGATACCATATTTCTCCACCACTTCTTCCGGCCCAAGGATGGCATTATTCATGGTGTTGATCAGCGTGATATTTGGCGTAACCAGCTGCGCCATATCCTTATCACCGGTACTGATCAGGACGGGTTTCCCCATTTTTTCTGCTGCCAGCGCCAGTGTGCCGATCACGTCATCGGCTTCCACTCCGGATACAGCCAGCAGCGGCAACCCCATAGCCTTCACCATATTGTGCAGCGGCTCTATCTGTGCACGGAGGTCATCGGGCATCGGCGGGCGATGAGATTTGTACTCTTCGAACAGCTCGTCACGGAACGTTTTGCCTTTAGCATCAAATACCACCGCTACGTGGCTCGGCTTATATTGCAGTAGCAGGCTGCGCAGCATATTCAGTACGCCATACATTGCTCCGGTGGGTTCACCAGCACTATTGGTCAGTGGGGGGAACGCATGGTAAGCGCGGTACAGGTAGGAAGAGCCATCTACCAGGATCAGCGGGTTTTCTGCAATTTGAGCCATAGGTCGTCACGTTCTTGATTAGTTTTGGATTGGTGTTAAGGATGCCACAGCTCGATATCAAAGAGAAAACCGCAATGGCCATAATTCACAGAACAATTGCCGTTTTGCGTAGCACCTCGATAAATTACCCTGTGGATAAGTTTGTGTGTAAATTCAATAACTCTTCTTTATTCGCGAAAACAGAATAACAGGGTGAATTTTATAACCATAATATTCAATGTGATACAGATAAAACCGTTAATTTAAAATGGCCTTAGCGGAATTATTATTATGTGGATATTAGTTAAAGGCGTAGCAGAGAAGGGTGGAACCGATTGGCGTAGGGCCGATATCGATTCTAATTCATTTCGTCTGATTTGCTAGTAAACAGGCAAAAAAAACGCCGGCCTGATAGCCGGCGATTTAAGCAGATTAATTACTTCTGGCCAATCAGGAATTTCACCACGTTCGCGTACTGCTGAACATAGTTATCCATTGAGCTGGTATCCAGGCCGCCATTGTTAACCATATATTTACCGTTAACGAACATGGCCGGAACGCCGCGAAGATCAACATCAGAGGCTGCCTTTGCCTGCTGCGCAACCAGTGATTTCACCACAAAGCTATTCCACGCGGAGTCATAATCTTCTGGCTTGATACCGGCAGCTTTCACAAAGGTATCCTTCAGGCTGGCAGGATCGGTAATTGTCTGGGTTTTCTGAATACCCTCAAAGATAGGCGCGGTCACTTTATCTTCTACGCCCAGCGCCATGGCGACAGCCCATGCCTGAGTAACAGTTTTACCCATGTCGCCACCTAAGAATTCAACATGGTATTTGGTCACTTTTGCATTAGCCGGCAGGCCTTTTTTTACGGCGTCGCTAACGTGCCAGACGCGCTCAAACTCATAACAGTGCGGGCAGAAGAATGAAAAGAACTCCAGAACCTGCGGCTCTCCGGAAGCGGGTTTGTCCAGCGTGACATACTGCTGACCATCGGTAAACTGTGCAGCAGATGCGCTGAATGCCAGTACCATACCGACAAGTGCAAACCAAATTTTTTTCATCGTGAAACTCTCTCCTAGTTACTACTCAGTAGGCGTATCAAAGGGTGATTACACCTGGAAATCAGGCATCAGCTGCAGCGGAGGCTCCTGCAGCAGCTTGTCCTGCTCATTAAATATGGAAATCTGACGACGCCAGAAATCCTCATCCGTCATCCACGGGAAACTACCCGGGAAAGCAGGGTCATCCCATCTGCGAACAACCCACGCCAGATAATAAACCATCCGCATAGCACGTAAAGGCTCAATCAGTGACAATTCGTGAGCATCAAACTCACAAAACTCACTGTAAGCTTCAAGTAAAATACCCCACTGGATCAGCTGTTCTTGTCGATCGCCATTAACCAACATCCATAAATCCTGCACGGCAGGACCATTTCGGGCATCGTCCAGATCGACAAAAAGTGGGCCATCCCGCCACAGAATATTTCCCGGATGGCAATCTCCGTGCAGACGCAGTGGCCACCACTGAGTATGCCAGCAGTTTTGTAAAGTTGTGCGTAGCCGCTCGATAGTCGCTAATAAACTATCCTTCAGCGCCCTGGGAACGAGCGCGCTATTGGCCAGAATCTCCAACGGTTGATCAACATATTCCGTCAGGCCAATTGTCGGTCGGTGTGCAAAAGTTTCCCTGCGCCCGGTCTGATGAATACGGCCAAGGAAACGGCCAACCCATTCCAGCTGATCGTAGTTATCCGTTTCATACTGGCGGCCACCAAGGCTGGGGAAAACGGCAAACCAGAAACCCTGATGCTGATGCAGCATCTTACCCTGCAGGTTCAACGGTGCGGCGATAGGCACTTCATCAGCCAACAGCTCGGCAGAGAACTGATGTTCTTCTTCAATCTGCTGCTGTGACCAGCGCTGAGGGCGGTAAAACTTTGCAACATAACGGCGTTTATCTTCATCGGTAAATTGGTAAACGCGGTTTTCATAGCTATTCAGCGCCGTAAGCCCGGATTCAACCCGCAGGCCGGTATCCCATAATGCATCGAGGATGGTATCGGGGGTAAGCGTTTGGAAGTTAAAAGCAGCTTCTGTCATCCGGCAGGCTCATTGATAAATGCGTAAGTATAGTCGCTAAGAATATCATCAAATACCGGTGGCTTCGGCTCCAGAAGGAGATTTAATCTTTAATCACCCCACGAGCGCGAAGCAGCGCAGTCTTGAAATCTTCTTCATAGTCTTTCTTTAATCCGGGAATTTCCGCATTTTTATCACTGCCCCGCATCTTAAGATGATAGATCAGGACATCATCCGTAATTTCTTCAATTGGCTGTTTAAATCCTGCCTCATCGGCCATTTTTTGCAAAAACTGCACAAGATTGAGATCGGGTTCCTGCTGCCATGCGGGCTGTAACAGGCTGATAAGTTCATTGAGGCGATGGCATTTCATATTGTTGTTCCCTGTATAAATACACTTCAGTTACGATATCAATCTACACGCCAAACTTGAGCAAAGGACATAAAAGAATGGCCATTAACTCAAATTCTGAACGTCCGGCTATCACCGGAGTGATCCTCGCTGGCGGTCGCGGCAGCAGAATGGGAGGCCGGGATAAGGGGCTGATTATCTGGCATCAGCAACCGCTTTATCACCACGTATTGCAGCGTTTAAAACCCCAGGTTGATACTGTATGGATTAATGCCAATCGTAACCTTGCGGCATATCAACAGAGTGGCTTTCCGGTTATCTCCGATACACTACCTGATTTTCCCGGCCCGCTGGCGGGAATGCTGGCCGCGCTCGAGCAGGCCGATACAGAATGGGTTGTATTTTCTTCCTGTGATACCCCGCAGCTGCCCGACAATCTGGTCATTCATCTCTGGGGCAATAAAGGCTCTGCTCTCACTGTCTGGGCTCGCTCTGAAGAGCGGGATCACCCTGCATTGGTGCTGATGCATCGCAGTCTGGCCAAACAACTTCGCGAGTATCTTGAGCGCGGCGATCGCAGGCTGCTGCTTTTTTTACAGCAGGCGGGTGGGCACGGAGTGCTGTTCAGCAATGTTGGAACGGCCTTCAATAATATTAATCATCCCGAAGATCTTAAAAACTGAATGGAATTCGCGTAATGATCCCACTTCTGTCTATTTCTGCGTGGAGCGGAACGGGAAAAACCACCTTGCTAAAGCAACTGATCCCCGAACTCAAAAATCGAGGAGTTCGCTGCGGATTGATCAAACACACCCATCATCAGATGGAAATTGATACGCCGGGTAAGGATAGCTATGAGTTACGTAAAGCCGGGGCCGATCAGGTACTGGTTGCCAGTCAACTACGATGGGCTTTAATGATCGAAATACCACAGCAGTCCGGGCTCGACCTGCATTATCTTGCCAGCCGAATGGATGCTGCGGTATTAGACCTTATTCTGGTGGAAGGATTTAAGCAGGAAGAGGTCGCAAAAATTGTGCTGTATCGCTCTGAAACAGGCAAACAGCTACCCTTACCGCTGGATCAATGGACGATTGCTGTTGCCAGTGATATTCAGCTTGAGCTTGATGTAGTTCGATTAGATTTAAACAATATAGAGGCGATTGCTGATTTTATTCAGGGCTGGATGTCAGTGCAGAAAGGATGAAGGCGCGAAAGGTGTTCAGGAACCAGACTGAGTATCAATGATGTGCAGATCGTTTATGCCAAAAAGAGGGAGTTAGTACTTTGCATTATATGTCTGAGGTACCACCTGGTACTGACTGAGCGATATTTAAGGTGAGAAGTGCGGAAATAACGGAGAATTTTCGTGCGCACTAAGGGCAGGCAGCATGTTCTGTCGCCAGTACGTACCGGTAACACGCTGATTTCCGTTCCACGGCGAGTCGTCAGGAAGAGATTTTTT
>NZ_JBWKUK010000014.1:0-143792 GCF_059420805.1 Erwinia sp. GW821-FHT03D09 | reverse complement strand
GAAGCAGGAAGCAGGAAGCAGGAAGCAGGAAGCAGGAAGCAGGAAGCAGGAAGCAGGAAGCAGGAAGCAGGAAGCAGGAAAAATTAGCAGGGCCGGGTAAACCGGCCCAGAGAAAATTAACTTGCCTGACGCGTTTCGTGACTGCGGCGATAAGCCACCAGATCCTCGATAGTAACGACCGGCATGTCATGCTGCTTAGCAAAGGCAGCGACTTCCGCCGCATGCGCCATTGATCCATCATCGTTAGTCAGTTCACACAGCACTCCCGCCGGCTTGAAGCCCGCCAGCGTCACCAGATCGATAGTGGCTTCAGTGTGGCCACCGCGGGTCAGCACGCCGCCAGCACGACCGCGCAGCGGGAAAACGTGCCCAGGACGATTTAAATCGGCAGGCTTCGCTTCATCAGCAATAGCGGTACGGATGGTGGTGATACGGTCAGAAGCGGAAACGCCAGTAGTTACGCCCTGCGCGGCTTCAATGGTGACGGTGAAACCGGTGCCGTAGGCGCTGGTGTTATCCTCAACCATCATCGGCAGGTTAAGCTGGCCAAGACGTTCTTCGGTCAGACAGAGGCAGACAATTCCGCTGCCGTGACGAATAGTGAGAGCCATCTGCTCTACGGTCATGGTTTCGGCAGCGAAGATCATATCGCCTTCATTTTCACGATCTTCATCGTCTAAAACCATTACGCCGCGGCCGGCGCGAAGCGCTTCGATAGCACGGATTACACGCTGTTCAGGCGTGCCAAATTCAGAAAGTAGCGACTGATTCATGGTAAAAAAACCTTAATAAATGTATGGGTTACCAGAATCAGGGCGTGCTTAGGAGTGTCAAGCTGTGACAAAAAAATAACGCAAGACGAGCGCAGGCCCGACAAGATACGTTACTCTCTCCCATCCGGACTCTAACCGTCGGCCCCGGAATTACACCGGATCTGCTGTCCTTCAGGAATGACCCTGAAGCGCTCGCGGGCTTTCAGCCGTAGCTGATTTACCGCCGGTGGGGAATTTCGCCCCGCCCTGAGAATAAGCAGACTTACTATAACGCTGATAATGAATGCGGGCAACGAACAAAATGGGCAAATTTATATCCATTTATTCGCTCTGCTCATTTCCGGTTTATCCTTTCCCCCGGAGGGATTACACTTAGAGAAAATTTGCTGCTACCAGGAAGCTGACATGATTGATGCTAAAAAAATTGAACAACTGGCCCGCCAGATCCATGAATCTATGCCAAAAGGTATCCGCGAGCTAGGCGATGATGTGGAAAAGAAAATCCGTCAGACCATCCAGGCCCAGCTGACCCGGCTTGATGTAGTAAACCGTGAAGAATTTGACGTGCAGACTCAGGTGCTGCTGCGCACTCGTGAGAAGCTGGCAGTGCTGGAACAACGTCTGGCAGCGCTGGAGAACCAGCCTGCCGCGCCAGCCGCTGCGGGAACGGCCACTGCACCGGTCACAACAGCGCCCGCTGCCCAGGCAGCTTCAGAGCCTGGCGATGCTAAAGAGCCTGTCTGATTTACAAAGAAAAAAGCTGCCCAACCGGGCAGCTTTTTTAGTTCTGACGGCAGGTATCGGCTCATTCTGACAATCGATACCTGTGTGTTGTTACAATCAATATCGGCTAGCTCTTACGATTGATAATCGTCTTAATGATATTGCTGGTTGAGATACCGTCTTCGAAGTTCAGCACGCGTACGTCACCGCCGTTAGCCCACACTTCTTTACTGCCTGCGATATCTTCTGGCTTATAGTCGCCGCCTTTGACCAGCAGGTCCGGCAACACTTCAGCAATCAGACGCTGCGGCGTGTCCTCTTCAAAGCCCACTACCCAGTCTACGGCGTCCAGCGCACCCAGAACGATCATACGGTTTTCCAACGGGTTAACCGGACGTGTTTCACCCTTCAGGCGGCGGGTAGATGCGTCGCTGTTCACCGCCACAATCAGCCGGTCACCCAGCCTGCGGGCATTTGCGAGATAGGAAACGTGCCCGGCATGAAGAATGTCAAATACGCCGTTGGTCATCACCACGCGCTCGCCGCGCTGGCGTGCTTTCGCGACTTCAGCCTTCAACTGAGCTTCATCCATCACGCCAAAACCAGACTCTGGGCGCGCGTGAATCGCATTTTCCAGCTCAATCGGAGAAACCGTCGATGTACCCAGTTTACCCACAACCACGCCCGCAGCCGCATTTGCCAGGAAGCAGCTCTCTTCCAGGCTGTTGCCAGCGGCCAGCGCAGCAGCCAGTACGCCGATCACCGTATCACCAGCACCTGTTACATCGAACACTTCCTGCGCCTGCGTTGGCATATGGAAGGGTTCTTTGCCCGGCTGGAGCAGCGTCATACCGTTTTCAGATCGAGTCACCAGCAGCGCCGACAGGCCGTGCTTCTGCATCAACGCAGTACCACGCTCAACGATATCTGACTCGCTTTTACACTTACCGACTACGGCTTCAAACTCAGAAAGATTCGGCGTCAGTAGGGTGGCGCCATGATAACGGCTGAAGTCGGTCCCTTTCGGGTCCACCAGCACCGGCACACCGGCTTCACGTGCCAGCTTTATCATAGTTTCTACGCTAGCCAGCGCGCCTTTGGCGTAGTCAGAAAGCACCAGCGCACCGATTTTAGGCAAGGCCTGCTGAATGCGCTCGTGCATAGGTTCCGGGTTAACCCCTTCGAAACCCTCTTCAAAATCAAGGCGGATTAGCTGCTGATTACGCGAAAGAACGCGTAGCTTAGTGACGGTTGGATGGGTTGGTACAGAAACAAAATCACACTGCACGTTGACCCCAGTCAGCGTCTCGCTCAGTACGCGCGCAGCATCATCGATGCCGGTTAGCCCCACGAGGCGAGATTCAGCGCCAAGAGAAGCGATATTCATCGCCACGTTAGCCGCCCCGCCGGGGCGCTCTTCCACGTGTTCAACCTTGACGACCGGTACCGGAGCTTCGGGAGATATACGGCTGGTTGGCCCGTGCCAGTAACGATCCAGCATCACATCACCAACAACCAGAACACCCGCACGTTTAAAATCAGGCAGTGTAACTTTCATTCAGACACTCCACTCCAGACAGCATAAAAATCAAAAATTCAGGCGCGCGATAATAGCACAAATGTTGCCGTGCCTGACTATCGCGGCCGCGTTGTTCACTTCGTCACCAAACCACGGATGCGCCCTGCGTACTCAGTCACCAAACCAGATTTGCCAGCTGTGATTAACCTGGGCTTTTTCACTGGCATAGGCGCTTTCTTCCACATGCCCCGGCAGCTCCTGTAGCGCCAGGTGGTGCAGTGCATCTCGCAGCGTGACGTAAGCATAAGTCAGTGCTTTCGCCTCCGGCTCCGTCATTTTGCCACCGTTAGCCAGCAGTTCGAAGATACGAACATTGTCAGACCAGCGGGTCAGCGTCAGATCCTGAGAGGCATAGCGTAGGACCAGATATTGCGTGATGAATTCAATATCCGTGATGCCACCGGCATCGACTTTAATATCCCAGCGGCCTTTATGTTTCTGTCCAAGATGCGCACGCATTTTTTCGCGCATCTCCCGCACCTCAACCTTCAGGGTTTCCGCCTCACGCGGCAGCGCCAGGATACCACGGCGAATTTCTCCAAAGCGCTGACTGAGCTCCCCATCACCGTAAACGATGCGAGCACGTACCAGCGCCTGATGCTCCCAGGTCCAGGCTTCATTGCGCTGGTAATCGTCAAAGGCTTCAAAAGTACTCACCAGCATACCGGCAGCACCCGAGGGGCGCAGGCGGGCATCGACTTCATAAAGAATACCTGACGAGGTTCGGGTACTGAACAGATGCATCACCCGCTGGGCCAGCCGCAGATAAAACTGGCGACCATCAATACTGCGATCACCCAGCGTGACCGCCTCCTGAGGGCAGTTGTGCAGGAATACCAGATCCAGATCGGAGCTGTAGCCCAACTCCCAACCGCCCAGCTTGCCATAGCCGACAACGGCAAAGCCACGCTCGCTGTCGCTGGTCAGGTGCGATGGCCGCCCGTAGCGCTGCACCATCATATTCCACGCCTGCTGTACTACCGCTTCGATCATCGCTTCCGCCAGCCAGGTCAGATGATCGCTGACCTTCATTACCGGCAGCGTGCCGGCGATATCCGCCGCAGCAATACGCAGGTGCTGGGCCTGTTTAAACTGCCGCAGCGCTTCCAGCTGCTGCTCTTCATCCTCTTCCGGGATACGCAGCAGATACTGACGCAGCTCGTCGCGATAGGCATCGGTGGCCGTTGGCTGGTAGAGCGTCGCCGGGTCCAGCAGCTCATCAAGCAGCAGCGGATAACGCGCCAGCTGACTGGCAACCATCGGAGAGGCGGCACAAAGGCGAATCAGATGCTGGAGCGCGCCGTGGAATTCCGTGAGCAGTTCCAGATAGGTCGTACGCGTGACCACGCCGAGCAGCAGCGGCGTCAGGCGGCTAAGCGTAACAACCGCATCATCGCGCGGTACTACCTCACTGAGCAGACGAGGCATCAGCTGATCGAGCGCCTGGCGGCCACGTGGGCCGATCGTGCGCTTATCCACATCCAGACGAAAATCGGTAATCGCCCGCAGCAGTTGCTGGCATGCTTCACCGTTAAGATGGGGTACCAACGGCAACAGTTCCGCCTCTTCCAGCCGATCCTGCCACAGTACGCCATACTCACTGGCTTCACGGTTCTCGCCGCTTTCCGGGGCGTCATCACCGATCAACTCATCAAAAATTGATCGTACCGCCACCATATGCCCATCCAGCCGATCGTGCAGACCCTGCCAGTCAGCAAATCCCATCGCCCAGGCCAGACGCGCGCGATCCAGCTCACTGGTCGGCAATGTCTGCGTCTGTTCATCATTAATACTTTGCAGCAGATTTTCCAACCGCCGCAGGAACAGATAGGCGTCGTGCAGCTGCGCAACCTGTGGCAGCGGAAGTAAATTCAGTTCTTTGATTGATTCAAGAGTAGGAAGCAATGAACGCAGCTGTAGTGACCGTTCGCGACCACCACGGATCAGCTGGAAGACCTGAACAATAAACTCTATTTCACGAATACCGCCAGCGCCCAGTTTGATGTTGTCCGTCAGCCCGCGCCGTCTCACCTCACGCGCTATCATCGCTTTCATATTGCGCAGGGACTGGATCACGCTGAAATCAATATAGCGACGGAAGACAAACGGCCGCAGCATTTGCCGCAGTTCCTGACTCCAGCGATCGTCACCGCCGCCCATTAACCGGGCTTTGACCATCGCATAGCGTTCCCAGTCGCGCCCCTGCTCCTGATAATAATCTTCCAGCGCCGCAAAGCTCAGCACCAGCGGGCCGCTGTCACCAAAGGGCCGCAGCCGCATATCTACGCGGTAGACGAAGCCGTCCACGGTTGGCTGATCGAGCACTTTGATCAACCGCTGCCCCAGGCGCGTAAAGAACTGGGCGTTATCCAGCTCACGCCGTCCGCCCTGCGTCACGCCATTTTCCGGCCAGGTGAAAATCAAATCGATATCGGAAGAGAAATTCAGCTCGCCGCCGCCCAGTTTACCCATGCCGAGGATCAGCAGCGGCTGCGGCTCTCCGGCGGCATTAACCGGCGTACCAAAATCCTTACAGCAGGCGTGCCACAGCCAGTCACGGGCAGCCACGATCAGGACTTCCGCCAGTTCGCTCAGCTGCGTTAACGTTTGTTCGGTGCTGCTGGTCGCCAGGGTCTGCATCCAGGCGATGCGCGTCAGCATATGGCGGCGGAAAAACCGCAGTTCGCGCATCAGCGTGTCTTCATCCAGCACCGTGGCCAGCCGTTCTGCCAGCCACACGGTATAGTGCTGCCACTCGTCGGCAAGCGGCGGCTGCGTTTGCAGCTGCTGCCACCATTCAGGATGTTTCGTCAGGTTATCACTGATAAAGTCACTAAACGCCAGCACGGACTGCTGCTGCGGAGTGGTCCCGTCCGGCAGAGGATCGATAACGGAAATCTGTTCAGCCAGCAAAGATGGCAGCGGCTGCGATAGTAAAGGCACCATAAACACTCCCTGATTAATCACCCCGAGACTCAGGCTCCAGGGGGCGTTAGCTGCCATCCTGCTACACACGATCAACGGGTTTGGAAAATAAGCGTTTCTAACGGCTCAGGCGTTACCATTCTTCCAGAATGCTGGCTGTTTCAGCGCCTGCCGGCGATGGCCATCCAGCCATACATCCTGCCGATCGATGGTTGCCTGACGCAGTAGCTGCCAGTGACCTAGCCATTCACTTACCGCGGCATCGTCATAGCTACCGGCCAGCAGATGTACGGCAAGCTGCTGCCGATGGAGGCGCGTAAGTTTATCCTGGTATTCATTCAGCTGATTGACCTGACCAAAGGTCTCCTTCAGATCGGCGGAAATACGGCCCAGCATGATATCGCTGAAACGCTTGAAGGAGCCCTGCAGTTTGGCATCGGTTTTCGAGTCGATAAAATCACGCCAGCGCGTCGTGGCGATCCAGGTGGTCAGCGCCAGCTGCGTTTCCAGCCAGAGTGGACTGAAGCACACGGCTACCGCATCCAGATCTTCTTCCAGCAGAGAGGCTTCCAGCTCGGTCAGGCGCTGACGCAGTTCGCTGCTGGCCTTACGCGGCACCAGCGTACCATAGAGTGAAAATGCCTGGCGCAGCGTTTCCAGCGCTTCCTGGATTTCACCCAGCGCTGCAGCATTACCCCGTAGCCACAGCTCTTCATGGTACTGCCACTGGCTGAGCGCCAGCAGAAAAGCAGCCTGCATCCCCTGCTCTACCGTCGCCTTCGGCTTGACCTTGAGCAGCGGAACCGGCCGCAGCTTACGGGGCGGATTGCCTTTCGCCAGCGCGTACCCACGTGCGGCTTTGCTCAGGCTTCCCAGCCGCAGGCCGCCCATTTTTGCAAGCTTGACGGCAAATGCCAGAAGATCGTCACGGTGGCCGCTTTTCAGTTCCAGCTCAATTTCATGCAGCGGCTCGCTCAGATCTCCGGCGCTGACCTCTCCCAGATCGAAGGCCACTTCAATTTCGCTTTCACCATAGGTCACCACCCACTTCTCACGGACGAAATGAGTGCTGAACAGCGGGTTTAGCTGCTGCTGCAGGGCATCAAGATCGATACCTTCCGGCCAGACTTCTGCCGGAAGCTGATGAATATCGAGCACCGGTTCATTGAGCGCAACGTTATACTCCGGCCGCTGGTGCAGGCCACCAATAGTCTGCCCGGCGGTTTTCAGCGTCATTTCGAAACTGTCACCAAATCCGCGAATGCGCAGACCCATGTCCCAACTGCGCAGCTGGCCGTTGGCGGTTTCAAAATAGGTATTGCTTAGCTTCTGTCCGGCGGTGTGCTCATGGGGCCAGAGAGCCAACTGGCTGGCGAGTTTTGTCGCGGCATTGGCAGTGGTAATGAACTTTAGCTCGATTTCGATGGTCATAATGTCTTATCTAAATGATTACCGGCACGGTAAATGGTGGTAGTGTTTGATAATAACCGCAAATTTCCCGATAGCGCAGAAAGAGCTGATTCAGCCGCTGCAAAAAAGCAGGGCAACTTGCGGATCATCGCACCTGAGATACCAAGAAGAGTAATGCACAAGCAGCAGGGATGTCTCTGCTTTATTACGCTTTCGCGCGTTGCCTCCCACGTCGCCTGAGATCAGGACAGTTCTCATTCAGCTTTCTGCGAGGCCGCTCCAGACTGTGCTATTACTTTCGCCCAGTACTTATGCAAAAAGAGTTCGAATGAAAAAAACTCACTTTATTGGCCTGACTTTTCTGGCTTTAAGCGCCGTCGCTAACGTGCATGCTGAAGAAAAACGTTACATTTCCGATGAACTCTCCACCTGGGTTCGCAGCGGTCCCGGCAATGATTATCGCCTGATCGGCACGCTGAACGCCGGGGAAGAAGTTACTCTGCTGCAATCTAATGAGAACAGTAAATACGGGCAGATCCGTGATGCACAGGGCAGGACAACCTGGATACCTCTGAGCCAGCTTAGTGAACAGCCCAGCCTGCGTTCACGCGTGCCGGAACTGGAGCAACAGGTTAAAGATCTGACCGATAAGCTGGCAAATATCGACGGTAGCTGGAATGAGCGCACGGCAGAAATGCAGAAAAAAGTGGCCGGTAGCGACGATGCGATTAACAGCCTGAAAGATGAAAATCAGCAGTTAAAGAACCAGCTGGTGGTCGCCAGTAAAAAGGTGGATGCCGCAAACGTTCAGCTGGATGATAAGCAACGCACCATCATTATGCAGTGGTTTATGTACGGCGGCGGCGTTGCCGGCTTCGGCCTGCTGCTCGGTCTGCTGTTGCCGCATATGCTGCCGCGCAGGAAGAAAAACGACCGCTGGATGAACTAAAGGCTTTCAGTTGGATTACAGGGCATCCGTGGATGCCCCCTTTAGCGTACCTGCAATTTGGCATCATCCCTCACGGATGTTGTAGTATTACTGCTTACTATAAAAAAATGCTTTTCCTCTGACCTGACGTTTTATTCTGGAGATGTGCAGTGAAAACATACCTTGTCGGTGGCGCGGTCCGTGACGGGCTGCTGAATTTGCCGCTGAAAGACAAAGACTGGGTGGTGGTCGGTGCCACGCCAGAACAGATGCTTGAACTGGGATACACCCAGGTCGGGCGTGACTTCCCGGTTTTTCTGCATCCAGAAAATCATCAGGAATATGCGCTGGCGCGCACCGAACGCAAGTCAGGCAATGGCTATACCGGGTTTGTCTGCTACTCTGCACCCGACGTGACGCTGGAGCAGGATTTGGCGCGCCGCGATCTGACCTTAAATGCCATCGCGCGCGATGATGACGGCAAGTATTACGACCCTTACAACGGTCGTGCGGACATTGAACAACGCATTCTTCGCCATGTTTCCGCCGCGTTTAATGAAGATCCTTTACGCGTGCTGCGCGTCGCACGGTTTGCCGCACGCTTCGCCCATCTTAACTTCCGCATCGCTGAGGAAACGCTTGAGCTGATGCGTTCAATGGCGCACAGCGGCGAACTGAATCATCTGACGGCGGAACGCGTATGGAAAGAGACCGAAAGCGCGCTGCTGACCCGCAACCCGCAGGTGTTTTTCCAGGTGCTGCGCGACTGCGATGCGCTCGCCGTCTTATTTCCCGAGCTGGATAATCTTTACGGCGTACCGGCTCCGGCGAAATGGCATCCGGAAATCGACAGCGGCGTTCACTCGCTGATGACGCTGGCGATGGCTGCACATCTCAGCCCGGAGCTGGATGTGCGCTTCGCCACGTTGTTTCACGATGTCGGCAAGGCACTGACGTCGCCGGAAAAATGGCCCAGCCACCACGGCCACGGACCGGCTGGCGTACCGCTGGTTGCCGCGCTGTGCGAACGCCTGCGCGTGCCGAATCACGTTCGCGATCTGGCTCTGCTGGTCACCGAATTTCACGATCTCGTTCACACGATCCAAAATCATTCTGCCGCAACGCTGGTTAACCTGTTCGACAGGCTCGATGCCTGGCGTAAGCAGCACCGCGTTGAGCAGATTGCGCTGACCAGCGAAGCCGATGCACGCGGGCGTAGCGGTTTCGAAAATAATCCCTATCCGCAGGGAACGTATCTGCGAGAAGCCTTCAGAATTGTGACAGAGGTTCCCGCGCGTGACGTGGTCGCGGCCGGGTTTAAAGGTGCAGAAGTGAGGGAAGAACTGACGCGCAGGCGAATTGCGGCGCTGGAGGGCTGGCTGGCGCAGTAAGGGCGGATCGTCATGATCCGCCCCGGCAGAACTTACAGCACAAACACCACATAAACGGCAGCGGCGATAATAAAGCGGTAGATCGCAAATGGGATAAACGAAATCCGTTTGATAATATGCAGGAAGCTCTTGATAGCAATCAGCGCCACAATAAAGGCAGTGACAAAGCCCACGGCAAACATCGGCAGGTCGGCGATGCTCAGGAAGCCCATACTCTTATAGAGATCCAGCGCGGTGGCGCCCATCATCATCGGCACCGCCAGCAGGAATGAAAATTCCGATGCGGCATAGCGGCTTACGCCCATCAGCATCCCGCCAGAAATGGTCGCACCCGAGCGGGAAAATCCAGGCCACAGCGCCAGACACTGGAAGCAGCCGATAATAAACGCCTGGCGATAGGTGATATCATCCACGCCCACCGCTTTCGGCTGTTTCGGCTTCAGCAGTTCGGCGGCGATCAGCAGCACACCGCCTACAACCAGCGCATACATTACGTTTACCGGGTTAAACAGCGTCTTAATTTTATCGTGCAGCAGCAGACCGATAACCACCGCCGGCACCATACCCAGCAGGATATGGATCAGCGTTAAATGCCCGGTACCGGTTCCTTCATGCTTAACTTCACCGACGTTAATACCAATCAGGCCGAATAAACGACGCCAGAACATCACCACTACGGCAAGAATCGAACCTAGCTGGATAACAACTTCGAAGGTTTTCGCCTTCTCTCCCTCAAACCCCAGCAAATGACCCACGATGATCATATGCCCGGTAGATGACACGGGGAGAAACTCCGTTAACCCCTCAACTATCCCTAGTATCACTGCAACCCATAGCTGATGAATATCTGCCATCAAATCACCTTTAACCCTATAAAATCAATAAAATGGCGGTCACCAACACGCCCGCCAATCAGCCCTGAATCTACTTAAAAATCCAGGATCTCCCTAAATCGCAACTTAAGACAGACCTTACTGTGATTTGGTTTCATTGTGATGGCAATTACATTGAATTTATTTCGGAATATTACCACGTTCGATAATCACACCAACCTGACGAGCCTGCACCACGGCGCCGGGTTTGCTGACCTTGATGCGAACCCAGGGCGAGGCAAACTGGTTCAGCAGTAGTGTGGCTATCTCTTCCGCTACGCGCTCAACCAGCGCAAATTTTCCATTCTGTACGTAGGCAATAATCGCTTCTGATACATCGGCATAGCTCAGACAGTCATTCACATCGTCGCTGGCGGCAGCCTGGCGGTTATCCCACGCCATTTCGACATCGAACACCAGCTTCTGCTGAATGGTCTGCTCCCAGTCGTAAACGCCGATGGTGGTGATAACGGACAATTGATCAATAAATACGATATCCATGATACGGCTCTCTGTTTTTGTGGTTGCCGGATACCATCCCCGGCGGTTTATGCGTATTATCCACGGATGTTAACAACAAAACGACCCCAACAAGACGGAACGGTGTTATGAGTGTATTCGCGCTTGGCATGATCCTTTTCGCGTATCTGTGTGGCTCCATCTCCAGCGCGATTTTGGTCTGCCGACTGTTCGGATTGCCGGACCCACGCCAAAATGGATCGGGCAACCCGGGTGCCACCAACGTACTGCGATTAGGCGGGAAAGCCGCTGCGGCGACGGTACTGGTTTTTGATGTTCTCAAAGGTATGCTGCCGGTCTGGCTGGCCTACAGTCAGGGTATTACGCCGCTCTACCTTGGCCTGACTGCGATTGCGGCCTGTCTTGGCCATATTTACCCCGTTTTCTTCCATTTCAAAGGCGGCAAAGGCGTGGCGACGGCATTCGGTGCCATTGCACCCATCGGTTGGGATCTGACCGGCCTGATGACCGGTACCTGGCTGCTGACCGTACTGCTCAGTGGATATTCGTCATTGGGGGCGATTATCAGCGCGCTGATTGCGCCGTTTTATGTCTGGTGGTTCAAACCGCAGTTCACCTTCCCGGTCGCTATGCTCTCCTGCCTGATTCTGTTGCGGCATCATGACAACATCCAGCGCCTGTGGCGCGGTCAGGAAAGTAAAATCTGGAAGAAGAAAAAGAAAAACGGCCAGGATAAACCCCGGCCGTAATGTTGGATAGCCAGCCTGAAATACAGCGATTTCGGGCGGTCAGGCTTAAATCGCCGGGAGTTCCGCCAGCGGCCAGCGAGGACGCACGGTCACGTTCAGCCCGGCATAGGTGCCGCCTTTAAGGCGCACCATACCCGCATAAGCGATCATCGCACCGTTGTCGGTACAAAATTCAGGCCGGGCGTAAAACACTTCACCGCCGCGTTTTTGCATCATTTCCGCCAGCTTGCTGCGCAGCGTGCGGTTAGCGCTCACGCCGCCGGCAATCACCAGACGCTTAAACCCGCTTTCATCCAGCGCACGGCGACATTTTATCGCCAGGGTATCCACCACGGCATCTTCAAACGCACGTGCAATATCGGCACGGGTCTGATCGCTATCGTCATTATCCCGTATGGTGTTGGCAGCGAAGGTTTTCAAGCCGGAGAAGCTGAAATCCAGCCCCGGGCGATCGGTCATCGGTCGCGGGAAAATAAAACGCTTTTCTACGCCCTGCTGCGCCATTGTCGATAGCATCGGCCCGCCGGGATAATCCAACCCCAGCAGCTTAGCGGTTTTATCAAAGGCTTCACCGGCGGCATCATCAATCGATTCACCCATCAGGGTGTATTCGCCGATGCCGGTAACGCTGATAAGCTGGGTGTGACCACCGGAAACCAGCAGTGCAACAAACGGGAATTCCGGCGGGTTTTCTTCCAGCATTGGCGCTAACAGATGCCCTTCCATGTGATGAACAGCGATCGCCGGAACATCCCACGCGAAGGCCAGCGAACGGCCAATGGTTGCTCCCACCAGCAGCGCACCAACCAGTCCCGGACCGGCGGTATAGGCAACGGCGTCGATATCCTGCGCCTGTAGCCCGGCTTCACGCAGCGCGGCCTGGATCAGCGGGACGGTTTTACGCACGTGGTCGCGCGAAGCCAGTTCAGGCACCACGCCGCCGTAGTCAGCGTGCAGTTTAACCTGGCTGTAAAGTTGATTAGCGAGCAAACCCGCAGCATCGTCGTAAATGGCAATGCCGGTTTCATCGCAGGATGTTTCAATTCCGAGAACACGCATGGCTGTCTTTTTTACCTCAATTCTTGCGGCGCGCAGTGTAGCACGAGCGGGCTTTTAACGGCGGCAATTTTAACCTTCCTGCGGTTAACTGTTGTGCAAAAGGTGAATTTTTTCCCACCGCCGATGCCTGTTTGATGTATAATCGCCCCCTGAAAAAAAGCCGGCAGCCGCACAGGCGCATCTGTTGGTTACTTTATGCTATGGTGCTTTACAACGCAGCCTGTGTTGGAGTAAAATTCCGCACCATTTTGAAATGAGCTGGCACTGATGCCAGCGGCAAAACCGAATTTATCCGAGGTGAGAGTTACATGCCGGTAATTAAAGTACGTGAAAACGAGCCATTTGACGTAGCACTGCGTCGCTTCAAACGTTCTTGCGAGAAAGCAGGCGTTCTGGCTGAAGTTCGTCGTCGTGAGTTTTATGAAAAACCTACTACCGAACGTAAGCGCGCTAAAGCGTCTGCAGTAAAACGCCACGCGAAGAAACTGGCTCGCGAAAACGCACGCCGCACTCGTCTGTACTAATTTTCTGAGGGTTCGCCCTCACGTTTCACAGACAAGTTAGTAGTTATCAGGCCGTGCTTTCCGAAAGGAATGCGCGGCTTGTTCTCGTTTATAGCCATAAGTGAATAACGGATTATTCTCAAGGCAGCATTCGAAGGGGATTTATGGCTGGACGCATTCCGCGTGTTTTTATCAATGACTTATTGGCCCGCACGGACATCGTGGATCTTATCGATGCTCGCGTTAAGCTAAAAAAGCAGGGTAAAAACTATCACGCATGCTGTCCTTTTCATAATGAGAAAACTCCCTCTTTTACCGTAAATGGCGAAAAGCAGTTTTATCACTGTTTTGGCTGTGGCGCGCACGGGAATGCCATCGATTTCCTGATGAATTACGATCGTCTGGAGTTTGTCGAAAGCATTGAAGAACTGGCGACGGCCTATGGCCTGGAAGTGCCGTACGAAAGCGGTTCCGGCCCCAGCCAGCTTGAGCGCCATCAGCGTCAAAGTCTTTATCAGCTGATGACCGGCCTGCGCGATTTCTATCAGCAGTCGCTGTCTCAAAACCAGGCAGCCGGCGCACGTGATTATCTGGCGCAGCGCGGGTTGAGCAATGATGTTATTCAGCACTTTTCTATCGGCTTTGCCCCTGCGGGTTGGGATAATGCCCTAAAGCGTTTTGGCCGTAATCCGGAAGATAAGCAAACGCTAATCGATGCCGGAATGCTGGTGACCAACGATCAGGGACGCAGCTACGATCGCTTCCGCGAGCGCGTAATGTTCCCCATCCACGATAAGCGCGGACGCGTCATTGGCTTTGGTGGCCGCGTACTCGGCGACGGGATGCCTAAGTATCTGAACTCGCCAGAAACCGATATTTTCCATAAAGGTCGCCAGCTTTATGGCCTTTATGAAGCACAGAAGAACCATCCGAAACCGGCAAAACTGCTGGTTGTTGAAGGCTATATGGATGTGGTTGCCCTGGCGCAGTTTGGTGTGGATTACGCCGTTGCGTCACTGGGAACCTCAACTACGGCAGAGCATATTCAGCTGTTGTTCCGCACCACCGATACGGTGATTTGCTGCTACGACGGCGACCGGGCAGGGCGTGAAGCCGCCTGGCGCGCACTGGAAACGGCTCTGCCTTACATGAATGACGGACGTCAGCTACGCTTTATGTTTCTGCCCGAGGGTGAAGACCCGGATACGCTGATTCGTAAAGAGGGCAAAGAGGCGTTTGAGGCCCAGATGGAGCAGGCCATGCCGCTGTCAGGGTTTCTGTTTGATACGCTGATGCCGCAGGTTGATCTACGATCTCCTGATGGCCGCGCCCAGCTCAGTACCCTGGCGCTGCCGCTGATAAGCCAGGTGCCAGGCGAAACGCTGCGCATCTATCTGCGTCAGGAACTGGGCAACAAACTGGGCATTCTTGACGACAGCCAGCTTGAGAAACTGATGCCCGGTAAGGCCGAAAATGCTATATCGCCCGTGCAACCCCAGCTAAAACGCACAACCATGCGTATACTTATTGGGCTGCTGGTGCAGAATCCGCATCTGGGTGCCATGGTCCCTTCCCTTGAAGGGCTTGAGCAGTCAGAGGTAGCAGGATTCCCGCTTTTTGTAGAATTAGTGAGTACTTGCGTTGCTCACCCTGGCCTGACCACCGGACAGCTACTAGAGTTATACCGTGGAACAAAATTTAGCCAGAGCCTTGAAACGCTGGCCACATGGAACCATATGATCGTTGACGACGAAGTGGACACCATGTTTCAGGACGCACTGGCCAGCATGTACGACGCCGCGCTGGAGCGTCGGCTTGAAGAGCTGATCGCCCGCGATCGTACTCACGGCCTGAATGCTGAAGAGCGCCGTGAACTGTGGGCTCTCAGCCAGGCGTTGAAAAAGCAGTAGCGGCCTTATCAGCTACAATACAGATTATTGACAGTGGGTGACATTTTTATTGCTCATCCGCTTAAACGACAGAATTCAGAAGCGTGAGCTTCGAAAAAGATCTCAGCGGCTTAGGTGCCGATTATCCGTCAGCCAGACCCTGACAGCCGCCACGATGGGCAGCGGCAATAATCCAAACGCCCTCACTGTTATTGTTGGCATCTTAGCCGACCCGACACCAATCTAATTTAACAGAAGTGTGGATACCGTCTTATGGAGCAAAACCCGCAGTCACAGCTGAAACTTCTTGTCACCCATGGTAAGGAGCAAGGCTATCTGACCTATGCCGAGGTCAATGACCATCTGCCGGAAGATATCGTCGACTCCGATCAGATCGAAGACATCATCCAGATGATCAACGACATGGGCATCCAGGTGGTAGAAGAAGCCCCCGATGCCGATGATCTGATGCTGAACGAAAACAGCACCGACACCGATGAAGACGCTGCAGAAGCTGCCGCTCAGGTCTTATCCAGCGTTGAATCTGAAATCGGTCGTACAACCGACCCGGTGCGTATGTACATGCGCGAAATGGGTACCGTTGAGCTGTTAACGCGTGAAGGCGAGATCGATATTGCAAAACGCATTGAAGATGGTATTAACCAGGTTCAGTGCTCCGTCGCGGAATATCCTGAAGCAATTACCTATCTGCTGGAACAGTACGATCGCGTAGAAGCAGGCGAAGCACGCCTGTCCGATCTGATTATCGGCTTTGTCGATCCAAATGCTGAAGAAGATCTGGCACCAACGGCAACTCACGTCGGTTCTGAACTCTCTGAAGAAGAGCGTGATGACGACGAAGATGAAGACGAAGAATCTGACGACGACAGCTCGGAAGATGACAACAGCATCGACCCTGAACTGGCCCGTGAGAAGTTTAACGATCTGCGCGTGCAGTATGAAGTCACCCGCACTGTGATTAAAGCGAAGAGCCGCAGCCACGCTGATGCTATCGCTGAAATTCAGAATCTTTCCGACGTGTTTAAGCAGTTCCGCCTGGTACCGAAGCAGTTCGACTACCTGGTGAATAACATGCGTACCATGATGGATCGCGTTCGTACTCAGGAACGTCTGATCATGAAGCTGTGTGTTGAACTGTGTAAGATGCCGAAGAAAAACTTCATCACCCTGTTTACCGGTAATGAAACCAGCGAAACCTGGTTCAAAGCCGCGCTGGCAATGAACAAACCGTGGTCAGAGAAGCTGAACGACGTTTCTGAAGACGTCCATCGCAGCCTGCAAAAGCTGCAGCAGATTGAAGAAGAAACCGGTCTGACCATCGAGCAGGTAAAAGATATCAACCGTCGTATGTCTATCGGTGAAGCGAAAGCCCGCCGTGCGAAGAAAGAGATGGTTGAGGCTAACCTGCGTCTGGTTATCTCTATCGCTAAAAAATACACCAACCGCGGTCTGCAATTCCTCGACCTGATTCAGGAAGGCAACATCGGCCTGATGAAAGCGGTAGATAAGTTTGAATACCGTCGTGGTTATAAATTCTCGACTTATGCGACTTGGTGGATTCGTCAGGCGATTACTCGTTCTATCGCTGACCAGGCGCGTACCATCCGTATCCCGGTGCATATGATTGAGACGATTAACAAGCTCAACCGTATTTCTCGTCAGATGCTGCAGGAAATGGGGCGCGAGCCGACGCCGGAAGAACTGGCTGAGCGTATGCTGATGCCGGAAGATAAAATCCGCAAGGTGCTGAAAATTGCCAAAGAGCCAATCTCTATGGAGACGCCAATTGGTGATGATGAAGATTCACATCTGGGTGATTTTATCGAAGATACCACGCTGGAGCTGCCGCTGGACTCTGCCACCTCTGAGAGCCTGCGTTCCGCCACCCACGACGTGCTGGCAGGCCTGACGGCCCGTGAGGCGAAGGTTCTGCGCATGCGTTTTGGTATCGACATGAATACCGACCACACGCTGGAAGAAGTGGGCAAACAGTTTGACGTAACGCGTGAGCGTATCCGTCAGATCGAAGCGAAGGCGCTGCGCAAGCTGCGCCACCCAAGCCGCTCCGAAGTGCTGCGCAGCTTCCTCGATGATTAATCTAAGCATCACGTAAACGAATGGCCCTTAAAGGGCCATTTTTTTGCAGGAAACGAACAGTTTATGTGCCATCTTTGCCTCCTTCTCCATTACTTTTCAGCAGGTAAAAGGCTACCTTTACGTTGTGGGTCGTAAAGAGCAGCCTCACTTTGATTATCTTCAAGTGGGGCTTTTCTCTTTTAAACGCTCAAACGCCGCGCGCCGTCAGCGCCTGCTCCAGCGCCGCATAGGCCGCGCTCATTTCTTCCTGTGAAGCACGATTCAGCCCGCTGGGATTAGGCAGAACCCAGACCTCCGTATCACCGATTAACTCTGGCTGCCTGCCCCACTCCACTTTGCTGCGGCGAAAGGCCTGCTGATAGGCCTGTTTTCCCAAAACGGCCAGCGCCGCCGGTCGATACCGTTCGATTTTTTCCCTCAGCGCCAGTCCGCCACTACGCAGTTCGTTGCCTGCAAGCTCGCTGGCCAGTACGGTCGGACGCTCCACCAGCATGGTAATACCGCAGCCGGTTTCCAGCAGCCGCTGCTCCTGTTCGGGTTTGAGCTGACTCAGAGTAAACCCTGCCTGAAAAATAGTTTTCCAGAATCGGTTACCGGGATGGGCAAAGTGAAAGCCGGTATGAGCTGAAGATTTCCCGGGGTTGATACCACAGAACAACACACGCAGGCCGGGCTGAATAATATCGGTAATACCGTGCGCTTCCATACAGCAAAGGCTCCTTTCAGACGGGCCTCCTTATTAAAGAGGCCCGGATTGAAATCAGATAGCGGCGATCACCGCTGCGGTAATTTCCGCCGTTGTTAACCCACCGTTCACTTTCGCTTCTGCGGTAACCACTTCAACGGCATGCAGAATAGCATCAGCCGCCGCGGTTTCACCGAGGTGTTCCAGCATCAGCGCCGCTGACCAGATTGCCGCAATCGGATTGGCAATCCCCTGACCGGCAATATCCGGAGCAGAACCGTGTACCGGTTCGAACATCGATGGCACACCCGGATTCGGATTGAGGTTGGCAGAAGCAGCATAGCCCAGCCCACCCTGAATCGCTGCACCCAGATCGGTCAGGATATCACCAAACAGGTTGGAGGCAACAATCACATCCAGGGTTTCCGGATTCATCACCATGCGGGCTGCAATGGCGTCAATATGATATCGGGTTACGCTGACGTCAGGGTATTCCTTCGCGATCTCCTCGGTGACTTCATCCCACATCACCATGGTGAACTTCTGCGCGTTGGATTTGGTCACCGACGCCAGACGTTTGCTGCGCTTACGCGCCGCCTCAAATCCGAAGCGCAGAATACGTTCAACACCGCGACGAGTGAAAATTGAGGTTTCTACCGCAACCTCATCCGCCGTTCCCTGGTGAATACGCCCCCCTGCCCCGCTGTACTCGCCTTCGGTATTTTCACGAATGCAGAGGATATCGAAATCACCTTTACGCAGCGGGCCTTCTACGCCTGGCAGCAGGCGGTGGGGGCGGACATTGGCAAACAGATCGAACTGCTTGCGGATGGGCAACAGCAGTCCATGCAATGACACGCTATCGGACACTTTTTCCGGCCAGCCAACGGCACCCAGCAGCACGGCATCAAACTGGCGCAGCTTATCGATGCCGTCTTTCGGCATCATCTCACCGTGCTTAAGATAATACTCACAGGACCACGGGAAACGCTCGCCGCTGAGGGAAAAATCAAACTTAGCCGCGCTGTGTTCCAGTACCTGCCAGGCTGCATCAGTCACATCCACGCCGATACCGTCTCCGGGGATCAACGCCACTTGATAGCTTTTCATGACTCTCCTTAGGTTAATTCAGGGCAAAATAGCTCAGCACTTCACAGCCGCGACCAACCGACGGCGTGGCAATTACCTGCCTGCTGGCCAGATCGATCACGCTCAGCGTACCGTCATCTTCATTTGCGATGAGCAGCAGACTGTTATCCGGGCTGAAGCAGCCATCCATGGGTTTATGGCCGACAGCAATCTGCCCAAGTGGATTCAGGATGGCATCATAAAGGCTGATAACGGGTTCGCTATCGCCAATAACCACCAGCAGGGAACCATCTTCGCTGAAGCGGGTAATTTGTGCTGCTTTATTGTGGCCGTTCAGCGGCAGATGCTGCCGAATACGATGGCTCTGTGCATCAACCACATACAGCAGCGGTCGCTGTGCGTCGGTAGCCACCAGATAAGGATAGAGCGGCGAGGCAGCAATACCGTTGATGGGCCCCGGCATCAGAATATTATCCAGCACTTCTCCCCTGCCGTTGGCCAGCCCGACCACAGTAATGGTCGCATCCTCTTCATTATCGGTAAATAATTTACGTCCGGACGGCAAAATGGTTAATCGATGACTGTTGTACGAAGTCAGCGGGATATGGCCGATCATGCGTTCACTTTCCGGATCGAGTATCAAAATCGTCGCGCTATTTTCACAACACATATAGACGTAACCATCGCTACCCAACCGTCCGGTATGCGGCGACTCCAGCGGGCTGATATCGATAAATCCCGTCAGTTCATGTGAAGCCAGATCGATAACCGCGATTTTATGACCGGGATGGGGGTTATCGCCGTGGATGCCATCACCGTAGATCGGCACCCAGGCCTTGCGCTGTTTGGGCAGGATCAGCAACTCATGTGGACGGGACGGAAAAGCGTTAAGCTCGCGCTCTACGGCAAAGGTCTGGGGATCAAGAAACAGGACATTGCTGCCCTGCTTATCAACGGCAATCAGGCCAAACTGGCGATCGGTTAGCGGCATACACATACCCCTTAGTTTTATCACACTATAAGGGTAGTCCATCCGGCTACACGATGAGGGTTCAGAGCACGCCAGCGCGTGATCTTCGTGAGAAGGCGGGCCACTGACGGTGACGGCGCCAATCACGCCGCCGTTACCCAACAAGATAGGGCAACTACCGCCGCTGTCGGTGTAACACCCAGGGTCCTATGTAGTTCATCTCGGACATTGGCGTGCCCTGTGACTTATTCAGCTCCTGAGTGTAGAACGAGGAGTGCGCATTGCGCAGTACGGTATGGCGCTTGCGAGCAATTCACTCAAGATTTTCCGCGCTCGAACCGCTCAGTGAGGTACTGAACAGCGCCTGCCCAAACGCGAATACTTCGATGGCGACCGGCATCTTCTCACTGACGGCGCGCTCACGGCTCAGCGAACCAATTTTCCAGGCGGTATCAAAATCAAACTGGCTGACGCGAACTGACGCGAACGGTGGCTTCCTGCTGTAACAGCGTTTCAAGGCTGGGAATGGCTGACATAAAACATCTCCGGCAAGTTTGACGAAATAAGGCTTGCAGGATAAATGAATTTATTCTTCCAACACATCACAAAAGGAAATAAATATTTTATTTGAGAGGACGATCAACTATTTTCCTGCAACCGGTCGCAACGCTATCGCCCACTTTCGGCAACTGAACGAAGGCGTCACCCAGCGGAAAATGCCTCGCGCAGCCAGTGGATAAAGCCGCTTACCGCACGTGGCACCTGGGCCGACCACGGCCGCACGACATACAGCATATCGGCAAAGGCCCCTACGGTTTGCCACTGTGGCAGCAGTTGAATCAGCTTTCCCTCCTTTAGTGCCGCTTGCGCACTGAAATCCGGCAGCAGTGCGATCCCTAACCCTTCCAGCGCCGCATCGCGGATCGATTCGCTGTTATTGGTGGCAAACGGGCCGCTGACGTTAACCACCAGCCTTTCACCACCGGAAAGAGGCTGAAAGCTCCAGCGGGGAGGCTCCACGCCGCGCGGGTAATACAGGCACTGATGCTCGCTCAGTGACGCTGGAGTTTCAGGTATCCCGTAGCGTGCCAGATAATCCGGTGATGCTACCACCAGCGCGCGGGTGGTGCACAGCGGCAGCGCGACGTGGGTTTCCGGTAGCGTATTGCTGTGGCGAATGGCCAAATCAAACCCTTCGCTGGCGAGAGAAACCAGCCGGTCAGAGACCTCCAGCTGTACCCTGACCTGCGGATGCTGGCGTAAAAAAGCGGTGATATGTGGCACCAGCTGCTGGCGGGCGAATGCCACCGGCGCAGTGACGCGAACCAGGCCGCGCAGCGGTCCGGCAGAATCACGCACGCTGAAAAAACTCTGTTCGATCTGGGCAAACGGCGCACGTAAATCCTCAACCAGTTTTTCACCCGCGCTGGTCAACCGCACGCTGCGCGTGGTTCGCGTCACCAGAGGCACGCCCGCCAGCTGCTCAAGCTCTTTAATCTTCTGCGACATCGCCGCCTTACTGACTTCCAGCCGATCGGCCGCGGCGGTAAAACTACCCTGCTCGGCCAGCACCGTCAGCCAGTGCAGATGCGTCCACAGTGCATCAGTCTTCAGTTCTTTCATTTTTATTGTTCACTATAGTAAATAATCAATTCAAGTATAGCGCTTTTTTCTAACGGAGTTTATGGGTAAATTTATCACCAGAGACGAGCAGGATAAGCTGACCACTTTCCCTAAAAGCACAGCAAGCCAGCCCGATAAAACCAGCAATAGAGAGTGTCGAGGTTATTATGCCATTACTGCAATTTGATGTTATTCAGGGCCGTTCCGAGTCAGAGCTGAAAACGCTGCTTGATGCCGCGCATCGTGCAGTACTGGCAGCATTTAAAGTTCCAGAGCGCGATCGCTACCAGATTGTTCATGAAAACAAAGGTTATCAGATGGTATTTGAAGATACCGGACTGGGTTTACAGCGTACCGATAATCTGGTGATGGTGCGGGTATTTACCAGCCCGCGCAGCAGCGAGCAGAAGCAGTTCTTTATGGCTGAACTGTGCCGTGAGTTTCAGGAAAGCTGTGGGATTTTACCATCGGACGTGATGATCACTTTTATCACTAACGAGAAAGGCGACTGGAGTTTTGGTAACGGCGTGGCGCAGTATCTGACCGGTGAACTGTAAGACGTGAAGAGTCAATAGACTCCCCGACTATTGTCGGGGAGTCGTTAAATCAGAAGTCGTAGCGCAGACGCACCAGATTCATATCACCCAGATTGTCGGTGCTTGAGGTAAATACGTGCTCGTAGTCAACACGGAAGCCGTAGTCCAGCTTGAAGGTTACGCCCAGCCCGTTATCAATACGTTTGTAGTTACGACCCGTTACGTACTCCAGACGGTCACCCATCACATACGGCATTACTGACTTCAGGCCGTACTGCTGGACCGGAATGGTATAACCTGCCAGATATTCAACACCCCACGCATCACCGGCAAAGTAGTTGTGAACGTCAGCCTGCTTGGTGGTCAGGAAATTATCATACCAGCCACCACCGACGGTGAAGGTCCAGCTATCCGGCGTCCAGCTCAGTGCCGTGCCGAAGATATTTTGATCGTAGGATTTATCATCGCCGTTGCCAGGATTACGCATTTCAGCGCGTGTATAGTTCCATGCCGTACCCCAGGTCAGATCTTTAGTGATGTGGTAGTCCACACCCAGCGAGCCGCCGCCCTGACGTTTGTAACGCAGGCCATTACCCGGCAGGTACTCATTGTCGGAGAAAAGATAGGATGCGTAAAAATCGGTATTACCCAGGGTATTTTTATATTTCAGCATCTTACGGCTACGATATGACCCATCGTAATCGCCGTTAACACCGTTGCCCGGAGCCTGAGCCAGCATGTCGTAATCCCAGATATCGGTTTTAACGCCGACAACATCGTAGTAGACGCTGTTCTGCTGACCAAAGGTCAACTGGCCCCAGGTCGCGCTCTTAAGACCGGTATACAGCATACGACGCGAGGTATTATTTGCACCGTCGGCGTGGTGGTTATCCCAGTCGAACAGCGCAGGGATATTCACCCCCAGCTCGTAGTAGCTGATCCAGCTAATGTCATCGAACAGATAATAATCTGCTGCGAAACGGAAACGCGTACCGCCATCAAAACCGTTACGTTTATATGAACCTTTATCACCGTCGCCGGTCATATTATTGAACTGTGGTCGGATACTGCCGCCCACTGTGAAGTTCAGGCGGCTAAGCGGGTCGCCCGCCTGAGGGTCCTGTTTCAAAAGAGTAATTTCTGCATTTGCAGCGAAAGAAGCACTGCCCATAATCACCCCCAGAGCAATATCCCGGAGCGGTAAACGTTGTTTTTTTAACATTCTGTAGCCCTGTGTAATATTAGAATATAATTAGCCACTAAAATATTATCCTGAAAAGGGCCATAAGAATGCCTCCAATATTACTATTTTGTGCTATTTCCCCCGCGAAGAAATCAAGGAAATATTACAAAACAAACATTTGGAAATATAAATTATCATTACGTGCTATAAACTCACCACACAGGAGTAAAAGTACTTAAAAGTTATATTTAAAACGTACTGCGTTAACATCTCCCGGATAGTCTTGAGCAGTACGAAATATATGCTGATAATCAATCCTAAGGGGTTTGCCGACATAAAAGGCCACAGCAAAATCATTTTCGTGGCTGTAACGTTCATGACCTTTTCCTGCGCGTAATTGTGTGCCAAAGTAGTACGACATGACGGCATTAACAGGAAATGAATGAAGAGGAATACGCTGACCGATAAAGTAACTGCTTCCCCAAGAATTTTTTGCAAAATAATGCTTTTCCGTTTTGTTTTTCATCGAAATAAAATGATGATACCAACCTTCCGTTAAAACGATCGTCCAATTACCCGGCTTCCAGATAACACTGCTGCTCAGTAACTGCTGATTAACATCATGTTGTTGATCGCTTCGAGTATCCCGCAGGAGCGCATGAGTAGTATCCCAGGCAAAACTCCATGTTAAATCAGGTATAACTTTCAGCTTTAAACCCAACGCTGCTCCACCATGCCTTAAATAACGTAAATGGTTTTTTAATGCCAGAGGATGCTCTTCAAAAAGATAGCTACCAAAAAACCTAACCTGCCAAAATTCTGTTGGTACATTAATGATTCCCGGGAACGCCATGAACCATCATAATTACTGTCAACTCCCAGGCGTACCGGCTCTGCACTTAAATCACCGGACAGATTATTTATTTCCCCAGAAATAAGACGATAGTAGACACTGTTCTGCTGTCCATAGGTCAACTGCCCTAACCGCTGACTTTTTATCCCGCTGTAAAGTTGCCGACATCCGGTATTTCGAGCGCCCTTTGCATAATGTCCACTTCAACCAAAGAATTTGGGCAGCTCAATGCCAACCTCATAATAATTTGTCCAACTGAGATCGTTGCTAAGGAGGTAACTCAAGTGGAAACGAAAACGTGTACCGCCATCAAAAATATTCCGCTGAAAAGAGCCTTTATCTTTATTCCCCGTCACATCATGAACCTGCGGACGAATACTACCGCCCACCTGTACGTTAAGACGGCCAGGCCCCTGAGGAGCCAGGCGATTTCCTTCCATCAGAGTGATTTCCGCCTCCACCCGATAGCTGCTGAGTCTCAGCGCCAATGAAAAGGCGGTCTGCTGTAAATTCAGTCTTATTCTCATGATGAATATCTGCCTCATCTGTTCCAGCATTCCCTGATGAGGCAGCCGCAGCTATTCAGGCACAGAACACAGCAATCACCTTTATTTTGCTAAATAGAATTACATAACGTGCTCGTGGCACACATTGCCCTCCGTTTAAGCTTATAAACACGAGCAAGTTAACATTTTTGCAACGCACCGATTTCGCCTCACCTTTTCCACGGTGCTACTGGGTGCTACTGGTTGTACCGTAGGGTGGATTGGCCCTGCTACCCGGCTGAAGGAACCTAAAAGGGTGTCAGGAATGTGAGCAATTTCTTAATTTTGTCATAATTGCGGGATGAAAGGAAAGATAAGCCATATTTATCCAATAACCGATCGCACCTGCCTGTTCATCGGTGCCAAACACAGTGAAGGGAAAGTAAAAATGATTAACATAATGAAAAATAATACTTTTATCGAAAAATACTTGTAAATATTCTTAACGATACTCAGCTTAGCATTTGTTACGTTTTCTCCTGCCTAAGTTAAACAGAAGCTAAACGGAGCCGCGTGAATGCGCATCCACACCACATTTCGCTGTCCCCCCATTTATTGCCAGAGATAATTAACTGCGTTAAATTAATTCGTTAACTCGAATCATTTCATCTCGCCGCTACCTGACAGGGATTGCGTCACACACAGGGTAAAATCGATCCAATGGTTTCAGAATGGTTATCTTTAGTATTGTTTGTCGCTTCTGCTGCTCTCTACACCTGGAAAGGGGGGCAACATAAGCTGTGGTTTTCTGCCGTACTGGCGCTGCTCGGCATCTATATCATTCTAAATGCTTCACTTTTTGCGAGTAATTACTTTACCGGTGAAGGAATTAACGACGCGGTTATCTATACGATAACCAGCAGTCTCAGTGGCGCAGGATTACAGAAATATATTATGCCGGCCGCTGGGCTGATCGTCGGTTTATTATTGCTATTTCTGTTTTTATCCTGGGTTTTACGTCTGCGTAAAAACCATAATTACAGCAAACTGTACAGCCTGCTGGCGCTGGTACTCGCTGCAGCATCCATTAAAACAACGCCGGCGTACCAGCAGGTTAGCGATCTAATCAAATCGCAGGTCGCGAAAGGAGATTCCGACTTTTACAGTCACTATAAGGTGCCGGGGAAGAACCTGCGCGGCGATCGCCCAAACCTGGTGTATATCTACGCGGAAAGCCTGGAACGTACCTATTTTGATGATAAGGCGTTTCCTGGCCTGGCCCCGGAACTGAACCGCATCAAAGCGGACTCACTCGATTTCAGTAACACCGAACAACTGCCTGGAACCGAATATACTATTGCCGGTATTGTCGCCTCACAGTGTGGCATCCCGCTATTTGCTCCTTTTGACGGCAACGCGTCCAGCTCGCTTTCCACCTTCTATCCGCAAAACGTCTGCCTGGGTGACATCCTTAAAGCTTCCGGCTATCAGAACTATTTCTATCAGGGAGCCAGTCTGAGCTTTGCCGGTAAAGATCTGTTCTTAACTTCTCACGGCTTTGACCATATTTATGGTTTCAATGAATTAAAAAGCATGGTGAAAGATCAAAACTATCGTAACGACTGGGGCTGGTACGACGATACCGTGCTCGATATCGTCTTCGATAAATATCTGGAACTGGCGAAGAAAAATCAGCCCTTCTCGCTGTTCGCACTCACCGTAGATACCCATCATCCAGACGGATTCATCTCCCGCAGCTGTCAGAGAAAGTCCTATCCATTCGATGGAAAAGAGAATAAGTCTTTTGCTGCCGTTGCCTGCGGTCAGGAACATATTGCCCGGCTGATTGAAAGAATACGTGCAACTCCGTATTTCAAAAACACCATTATTGTCGTCGGCTCCGATCACCTGGCGATGAACAACACCGCCTTTAAGTACCTGAATCAGCACGACCGTCGCGATCTGTTCTTTATGCTGCGCGGTGACAGCGTAAGCAGCAAAGTTATCATGGCCAAACGCAGCACGCTTGATAACGGAGCCACCGTACTGGATGCAATGGGCGGTGATAACTTTATCGGCCTGGGGCGCAGTTCGCTTTCATCCACGTCACTTTCAGCCACTTATCTGAATATCAAAGAAAAGATCAACGAGTGGAAGCCTGACGTGATTAAGCTGTGGAACTTCCCGAAAGCGATTTCGGGTTACAAAATAGACAGCGAAAATAATACATTCAGTTTCTCAGGCTCCCACTTTAAGCTGCCGCTGCTTTTATCGGTGATGCCAAACAAGATTGAACCCAAGCTTGATGCCTATCTGGCAACGCCTCTGAAACAGCAGCTGGCGAGATTTGCCCCTGATGAAAAATTTGTCTGGGCCGATCGCTGCTACAAAATCGGCAGCGTGTGGGATGAATCCCTGACGCTGAATAACGGGCTATGCATTGCCAACGGTACGCTGAATGCGAAACCGCATATTGAACAGCTCAAACCGGGCAGTACGTTGGGGAAAATCACTTTCACCCCAACCAACAGCAGCAGTGACGAACAGTATCAGCGCAGCGTAACCCGCCTGCGGATCGCCGATGCCGATTTAAAATATCGCTCGGACCGTATTCTGTTTAATCTGCCAGGGCTGCCGCAGCAGGTACTGAAAATAACCGGTATGTCCTACGTTGAGCCATGGGGCCGCTGGTCAGATGCGAATCTGCTACCGGAAGTGACCATACAATATCTGGAACCGCTGCCTGAAGCGTTCCAGCTGCAGCTGACGGCGCGCGCCTTTGGCAACAACGCACTGCGTCCGGTCATTGTTAAGGTGGGTGACTGGCAGCAGGAAATCTCTCTGAGCGAAAGCGATACCACCCTGACGTTACAGGTCAGCAATCCTTCGGGTGCGCGTAGCATCATTCTGGTGCCTCCAGAGCCGGTAAAGTCAACGCTGGGTACCATTGATGGCTTTGCAGCCCGCCGACTGGGTATTGGACTTATCGACCTGCAAGTATCGCCACGGCAGTAAACAACCCGCCCCCTTCATCGGGGGCGATTGTCCTGTTATCGGATAAGAAAATATCGAATTTCGGCGAGTGCAACCTCCACAAACAGAATGTCCCGCTGGCGATATCGGCGATATTTTTATGTCTTTTCGAGCGTTATTTCAGAGCAGTCGTTAATTCGCAGTGCTGTATTTTCTACCAGAATGAAACACCTGCCCGCTGTTGATTCCATTCGATACCGGTCGTGACACTTTTATTCACATGAAGGGCTTGCAGTAAAAAACAGAAAAATTACTATGGCGTAGTAATCATTCACTCACAGGAAAGCCTTCCCGTTGAAATCTTTGCGCTACGCCCTGATAATTTTACCTGTGCTTGCTCTGCCGATGAAAAGCCAGGCGCAGAAAACGCCCGATCCGCTGCTGGCCTCCGAACTGGTTAATCGCTATGCCGATAATATTTTCTATAACACCAAAGCCAGCGGTATGGCCATTGTCGCCATTCATGCCAATCAGCGTATCTTCGCCAGCCGCGGTGTAGTGCGTCCCGGAAGCAAGCAGCCACCCGCTAAGGATTCACTGGTCCGTATCGCCTCGTTGAGTAAGCTGATGAGTAGCGAACTGATGGTCAAACTGGCAGAAGAAGGTCGGCTCAAGCTGGACGATCCTCTTAGTAAGTACGCTCCTGCCGGTGCCCGAGTGCCCACCTGGAACGGGCAGCCCATCCGACTGGTTAACCTTGCCACACACACCAGCGGCCTGCCGCGTGAACAGCCCGGCGGTAAAGCGATGCGTCCGGTGTTTACCTGGCCTACTAACAGCCAGCGCTGGGCGTGGCTGCGTACCGCGCAGTTAAAATCGGCTCCCGGCCAGGTTGCTTCCTACTCTAATTTAGCCTTTGATTTATTGGGTGATGCCCTGGCAAAAGCCGGAGGCAAACCCTATCCGGCCCTGCTGCAGGAGAAAGTCACCCGACCTCTGGGAATGAAAGATACCACTTTCACACCGTCTCCAGGCCAGTGCGCGCGTCTGATTATCCCGGCGAAAAACCCCAGTCCGTGCAATAACTCACTGGCGGCGATTGGCAGCGGAGGAGTTTACTCCACGCCGGATGATATGGGTCGCTGGATGCAGCAGTTCCTGTCATCAGATGTGCAGGCTCGTAGCGCCCACGTTGACCGGCTGCAAACGATGATTTACCAGCGTAGCCAGCTCACTAAAGTAGAGGGGATGGATGTCCCTGGACGTGCTGATGCACTCGGTATGGGATGGGTCTACATGGCACCGCGCGAAGGCAGACCGGGGATCATTGAAAAAACCGGTGGTGGCGGCGGCTTTATTACCTATATGGCGATGGTGCCACAGTACAGCGTAGGCGTATTTATTGTTGTCGCACGCTCGAATGAAACCCGCTTCACGCCAATGAGTGATGGCGTCAACAACCTGCTTACCGAAATGATTGGTAACTCGTCAGGCAGCGCTCAGCTGGCCGCAAGTATCATGGCAAACTGATCGCTATATTCGGTATGCATTTCATTCTGCATCCCCTTTCTCTTCATTTATTACAGAACCATCCGCCGCAACATCATCCTGCGTGCGGCGGATAAGTCTCTCACGCGGGAGCAGACGCCCGCGCTTATCATAATAACGACTTGGCCAGATTTCTGATGGGTGCATATCCAGCGCGGCTGCAATAATAAACTCACCTTTTGGCCAGGGTTTTTTCAGTGCATTTGCCAGCGTCCCCGAACTCAGCCCTACCTCACGCGAAAGTGCCGCCAGTGAATTTTTACGTTTTTTAATCGCAGCAATAATATCTGCACTGTGCATATCCTGTCGTTTCGTCATGGCATCCTCTGCGTGTCGGTGAGTTCCTGCTTCGCGCTCAATTTAACACTAAGTACTACTTAGTACAATTTGCATTAGCAACTAAGAGAATCCCGTTAATTGTTTCAATACCGGGATTATTATGCTGGCACATCGTTTAAAAGAGGCTCGCCTGAGAAAAGGGCTATCGCAGCAAAAACTGGGCGTTTTAGCGCAAATTGACGAGGCCACAGCCAGTGCCCGTATGAACCAGTACGAACGGGGTATTCACGTGCCTGATTTTGAACTGGTATGCCGTCTGGCCGTTATCCTGGACGTGCCATCCTGCTATTTTTATACGGTGGAAGATGAACTTGCCAGGCTGGTGCTGGCCTGGTATTCGCAGCATAAATCACACTAAATGTTAAAACGCATTCCCTGCTGCATCTCCTGTCGATTAGACTAAGTTCTACTTAGTACATTTTATTCGAGCGACTAAGAGAATCCTGTTATCTGTTCAGAAGTCAGGATCGACATGCTGCCACAACGTTTAAAACACGCGCGAACAAGGATGAAGATATCGCAGCAGAAACTGGGGATTTTAGCCGGAATTGACGAAGCCACCGCCAGTACCCGAATGAACCAATACGAACGCGGTATTCATACACCCGATTTTGAACTGGTTTGCCGCCTGGCAGCCGTACTGCATGTGCCCGCATGCTATTTCTACACGCAGGAAGATGAACTGGCCGAACTTATAGAACACTGGTATGAGCACCATAACAGCTCAAACTAAAGCGTCCCCCCGCCACTAAATCCATGTCGTAAAGTTCTCGCGCGCTCCTTACATCATCTGATTATAAGTTGTTCTTTTTTATCATATGTCCGAACGGTTGACTCAGTCACGGAATTACGGTTATTTGACAGCCTTCTACCTCTTTGAATTCAGGGAAAATATCGTGTTTAAGCCTGCCATAACGCGTTCAGTTACCACTACTGCGCTTCTGCTGGGATTACTACTCACCGGCTGCGATCAAAAAGCGACTGACAGCCATCATATTAAAGTTGGCGTGATTAACGGTGCGGAGCAGGATGTCGCGAAAACGGTCGCTAAAGAGAAATACGGATTAGATGTAGAACTGGTTGGTTTCAGTGGTTCTCTGCTGCCTAATGAACCCACGGCAGGCGGCGATCTCGATGCTAACGTGTTCCAACACCGACCGTTCCTTGAGCAGGATAATAAAGCCCATGGCTATAAACTTGTCGCGGTTGGCAATACGTTCGTTTTCCCAATGGCTGGTTACTCTAAAAAAATAAAAACAATCAGTGAGTTGAAAGAAGGCGATACCATCGCCATTCCAAATGATGCCACCAATCTTGGCCGCGCACCGTTGCTGTTACAAAAAGAAAAACTGATTACGCTCAAACCGGATACTGGCCTGTTGCCAACCGCCGTGGATATCACCGCTAATCCACTGCATCTGCAAATCATGGAACTGGAAGGCACACAGCTCCCCCGCGTGCTGGATGATGCCAAAGTAACGGTGGCAATTATCAGCACCACCTATATTCAACAAACCGGGCTGAATCCGGTGCGTGACAGCGTATTTATTGAAGATAAGCAGTTACCTTATGTGAATATCATCGTGACCCGTGAAGAAAATAAAGACGCAGAAAACGTCCGCGATTTTATTAAATCCTACCAGTCGCCGGAAGCGGCAGCCGCCGCGGATAAAATCTTCAATGGTGGTGCCGTCACAGGCTGGTAATCGAACTCACTCGCAGTACCATAATGATTAACACTGTCAGCTGTTTAGATTACTAAATGCAGATATTTGTGAAAAACCACACAGTATTTGGATAATCTTCAACGACGCCGCTCACCGTTGATCGCGATCAAGAAGGGTCATACCTGCTCATCGGTATGATCCTGCCTGTAAAATAAATCTCATAACCTGACTATTTTTCCGGCTTCGTTCCTACCATTTTCAGTCATGGAGAACTTCATTAAGACACGGGTAAGCAATCTCATAATGACTTTGCTTAATGACGGGCAACATGGATGAGCTGCCAATGCGATACAACATTAACGCCAGTCTTATTTATGACGCCGCAGACGGAACCATTACGCTGCCGGGCAGTAATACTCCGGACGCTCAGCTCTCGATTACTGCCAGCGCATTACTGCTGTTCTTCCTTCAGCACCAGGAGGTTGTTAGCCGGGAATACGTGCTAAAAAAAGTCTGGGATGATAATGGGTTAACATCATCAAACAGCAACCTTAATCAGTATCTGAGTATGCTGCGCAAAACATTCCGCCACTACGATATAGAAAATATTATTCTGACTATTTCACGGGGTAATTTGCAGTTTAATCCGGATATTGCAGTCGAGATACTCGACGGCCTTCCTCTTCAACCCGCACCAGAAGTGCATTCTGATCGGGCGATGCCGCCAAAGGTGGTGAGAGAACGTAATGCTTTTCCAAAGGCCGGGAAAATCAACTGGAATATGGCCAGCGCCGTATTACTGATCCTATCGCTATTGATGCTCCCCTTATCCCTGATTAATCGCCTCAACCCGGTTTTTCTCTCCCCCGTGCCTGTTTCAGGCCAGGGCTGCGAATTGTCAGGTACAACAGATATGGTCGGCTCAGTAACGACTCACAACTATGAGAAGAATTTTTTTAATATTTTACAAAAACTTAACCTAACCTGCAATCCAGGGCAGCAATACATCTTTTTCTACAGTGACAAATTACAGACCAAAGGATTAGGTCGCGTTTCCCTCGCTCACTGCGCCATTCATGGCAATATCCCTTACGGTTACTGTGATAACTACTTTTATTACTCATGGGAGCCAAAATGAAGATGTATCCCAGATCTTTTTTTGCCGTTTCGCTGATGATATTTAGCGCAACAGCGGTATTTACCAGCTGGCGTTTGCTATCGCAGCAGGCCTCAACACAAATTGACTGCTCGTCGCGGGTCATCATGCGATTTGAAAATATGGATAAGGGAAACGTGAACGGTTCGGTTCACTTCAACTTCGGCCCGAGTGGAAAAGGCTCCATGGTCGTGGAGGGCTATACCGATTCGGAAGAAGGTCCCCTCTATCTTCAGCGCTATGTCAAATTTACCTACAATGTCAGGCACGTCTCAACTGCGGAAAACCACTATATGATTAATCAGTGGCAGGCGAGCGCCTCTTCTATCGACAGGTCGCCAGATATCATTTTCGACTATTTCATGCGCGAGATGTCAGACAGTCGCGATGGCCTGTTTCTTAATGCTCGCCGTCTGAGTAGCAAGACCGTGCTATTCAGCTCAATCAACTCACCTTTATATATCTGCACCTTAAAATCCGGTAGTACTTTCAATTAAATTCAATGCCCCCTGTCCGTAATACTGAAAAACAGCACATTATGTATTTAGCGGGACGCTAAAAAAACCAATGAAATATGAGGTGCACCACAGTTTTATGAGTGGCTGTCTTTACTCATATTCAAACCATTAGCATCGGGCTAACAAAGTGACGCTTCTCTGACTGACGTGAAAATCAGCTATATTCAATCAACCACAACCAAGGTAAAAATCAGCACAGAAAAGTAAATCATGGGTGTATAAACGCTAAATTTCAGATTAAAAAACTAAAAACCTCAACAATCTGAATTTAAATTTTGATTTTCACATTCAGAGATATAGTGAACTTAAGAGCATTCGTTACGCATTTTAATCACGGTGTAGTCGGTGTTCTTATTGCTGTTGCTCAGCACAAGTTCAACCGCGCATCGGCGATAGTGAACTCATCGCCTCAAAGCAATAATTTGATGCGCCTGGTTTTCTTTATTGGCCCTGATTAAGGATAACTGATGATGACAATGGATAAGGACTTACTATCCCGGCAGAATGCGCGGGACCTGGTACGTAATGCTAAGAAAGCGCAGGCGGTTCTGACCACCTTTTCACAGCAGCAAATTGATGCCATCGTAAAAAACGTTGCCAAAGAAGCAGCAGCACAGGCCGAACCTCTGGCAAAACTGGCCTGTGAAGAGACCGGCTTTGGCAACTGGCAGGATAAGGTTCTTAAAAATACCTTCGCATCCACCTTCCTCTATGAATCAATCAAAGACATGAAAACCGTGGGAATTATCCACGAAGATAACGAAAAAAAAGTGATGGATGTGGGCGTGCCTTTAGGCGTGATTTGTGCTCTGGTCCCTTCCACTAATCCCACCTCTACCATCTTCTACAAAAGCATTATCGCGCTGAAATCCGGCAACGGTATCGTCTTCTCCCCACACCCGGGTGCCCGTGAATGCAGCTGGAAGGCGATTGACATCGTAAGTAAGGCTGCTGAAGCAGCAGGTGCACCGGCGGGCATCGTCAGCGGTATTACCGAACTGACCCTGCAAGCCACTCAAGAACTGATGCACAGCAAAGACGTCTCCCTCATTCTGGCGACGGGCGGTGAAGGCATGGTACGGGCTGCCTATGCTTCCGGTACGCCAACGATTAGCGGTGGGCCGGGTAACGGTCCCGCATTTATCGAACGCACTGCAGACGTACATCAGGCAGTGAAAGACATCATCACCAGTAAAACCTTCGACAACGGGGTTATTTGTGCTTCCGAGCAGTCGATTATCGTTGAAAGCTGCATCTGGGATGAGGTTCAGCGCGAGCTGAAATCCCAGGGCGCATACTTTATGAATGGTGAAGAGAGCGCGAAAATTTCCGCCCTGCTGATGCGTGCCAACAACACCATCAACCCGGACACGGTGGGGAAAACCGCATTGACCGTGAGTCAGATGGCCGGCTTTAGCGTTCCAACCAATACCCGCATACTTGTTTCTGTACAAACCGTTGTTTCAAAACAAAATCCTTTCTCACGCGAGAAACTGTGCCCGGTACTGGGACTGTTCGTTGAGGATGACTGGAAGTCAGCCTGCGATCGCGTAGTTGAGCTGTTAAACAACGAGGGACTTGGGCACACGCTGGTACTTCACACCCGCAATCAGGAAGTTATCCGCCAGTTCAGTCTGGAAAAACCCGTACATCGTATTTTGATTAATACTCCGGCAGCGCTGGGGGCAATTGGGGCAACCACTAACCTCACTCCGGCGCTAACGCTGGGATGCGGTGCCATTGGTGGTGGTTCAACGTCTGATAACGTCGGGCCTATGAATCTGGTCAACATTCGCAAAGTTGGATTCGGCGTTCGATCTATCGACGACCTCCGTAAATCCTGATTTTTCAAGCCGTAAATACTGCCCTGCAGTAACGGTCGGCCATCAATACCCACACTCTGGACCACGGTCACCGCTTCACGGGTGGCCGCCACCGCGGGCACCGTTCGTACCCGCACTCAGAACGACTGGAATAGATTCAGGAGAGTAAGATGGAACACGATACTTTAGCAACTCCCGTGCATAAAAATGTGCCAAAGAAAAGCTTCAGCGCCACGGATATTACCGCTACTCAGCATGAAAACGGCGTAACTGAGGGACTGTCGCCGCGACTGCAATATCTTCGTCAGCACTACCTTGAAGCCCGCCCAAGCGTTTCAATTTACCGCGCTTTAGCATTTACCGAAGTGGTAAAAAACAATCCCGGCCTGCCTGTTATCCTGCTGCGAGCAAAGGCATTCCGCCACGCCTGTGAAACTGCACCAATCCTGATTCAGGACCAGGAGCTGATCGTGGGCCACCCCTGCGGCAAGCCTCGTGCGGGTGCTTTCTCGCCGGATATCGCCTGGCGCTGGGTGCGGGACGAACTGGACACGATGGGCACACGTCCACAGGACCCTTTCGTCATCAGCGAAGAAGATAAAAAAACCATCCGTGAAGAAATCGTTCCCTTCTGGGAAGGCCGTTCGCTGGATGAAATCTGTGAAGCACAGTATCGCGAAGCTGGTGTATGGTCTTTCAGCGGCGAAACCTTCGTCAGCGATCTCTCTTATCACCAGATAAACGGCGGCGGTGATACCTGCCCGGGCTACGACGTGCTGCTGTTCACCAAAGGAATGAACGGAATTAAAGCCGATGCCGAAGCCCACCTGGCGGCACTAAGTATGGAAAATCCGGGAGACATAGACCGGATTTACTTCTACAAAGCGGCAATAGAAACCTGTACCGGCGTGGTTAACTACGCTAAGCGTATCGCAGCACACGCACGCGAACTGGCGGCGGCAGAAAAAGAGCCGCAGCGTAAAGCCGAGCTGCTGAACATCGCGCAGGTTAACGAAAACGTACCGGCTAATCCGCCAAAAACGCTGCAGGAAGCACTGCAAAGTATCTGGACCGTCGAATCGCTGTTTGAAGTTGAAGAAAACCAGACCGGTCTGTCTCTGGGCCGCGTCGATCAATATTGCTACCCGATGTATGAAGCCGATATCCGTGAAGGCCGCCTCACCGAAGAGACCGCACTGGAGATGGTGGAAGCCTTTATCATCAAATGTGCCGAGCTGATGTGGATGTCCAGCGAATCAGGAGCGAAATATTTTGCCGGCTATCAGCCCTTTATCAACCTCACAGTCGGCGGCCAGAAACGCACGGGGGGCGATGCCTGTAACGACCTGACCTACCTGATTATGGATGCGGTCCGCTTCGTGAAGGTGTACCAGCCATCGCTGGCATGCCGCATTCACAACCAGTCACCGCAAAAATACATGGAAAAAATTGTCGATGTGGTGAAAGCAGGAATGGGCTTCCCGGCCTGCCACTTCGATGACTCGCATATTCGTATGATGCTGCGCAAAGGCTTTGATTTCGACGATGCGCGTGATTACTGCCTGATGGGCTGCGTGGAACCGCAAAAATCTGGCCGTATCTATCAGTGGACTTCCACCGGTTATACCCAGTGGCCCATGGCGATTGAATTTGTACTGAACCGTGGGCGTATGGTGCTGTTTGACAGTCATCAGGGCCTTGATACCGGCGATCTGCGTGAGTTACGCACCTTCGAACAGTTTGACGCTGCGGTCAAAAAGCAGGTTGAACATATTGTTCGCCTGTCGGCTATCGGCACCGTTATCAGCCAGCGCGTACACCGTGACGTGGCACCAAAACCGCTGATGTCCCTGCTGGTCGAAGGCTGTATGGAAAGCGGTAAAGACGTTGCCGCAGGCGGCGCAATGATCAACCACGGTCCAGGCCTGATCTTCTCCGGGCTGGCGACCTACGTTGACTCAATGGCGGCCATCCGCAAGCTGGTATACGAAGACAAAAAATACACGCTGGAACAGCTGCGTGATGCGCTGCTGGCTAACTTCGAAGGCTACGAGGCAATGCGCCGCGACTGTCTGAACGCGCCGAAATACGGTAATGACGATAACTACGTTGACCAGTATGCCGCCGACATTACCGAATGGACCGAGAAAGAGTGCCGTAAATACGACATGCTCTACTCCACCCTCAGCCACGGCACATTGTCGATTTCTAACAATACGCCAATTGGTGAACTGACCAACGCCACGCCTAACGGCCGCCTGGCATGGATGCCGTTGTCCGACGGGATCAGTCCAACCCAGGGCGCTGACAAGCAGGGGCCTACGGCAATCATTAAATCGGTCAGCAAAATGAACGTGGAAACCATGAATATTGGCATGGTGCACAACTTCAAGTTCCTGAAAGGGCTGCTGGACACGCCTGAAGGCCGTACCGGTCTGATCACCTTGCTGCGTACCGCCTCAATTATGGGCAACGGCCAGATGCAGTTCAGCTATGTTGACAATGAAGTCTTGAAAAAAGCGCAGCAGGAACCCGAAAAATATCGCGACCTGATTGTCCGCGTGGCGGGATACAGCGCCTACTTCGTTGAGCTGTGCAAAGAGGTTCAGGATGAAATTATCAGCCGCACGGTAATTGACGGATTCTGAGGGTAATCCACAGGGAAGAACGATGAACAGGGACGTTCACATAGAAGCATGAGGTAGAGATGATAACCACTAAGGAACTGACCGGACGGATTTTCAACATCCAAAAATACTCGATTTATGATGGAGATGGCATTCGTACGCTGATTTTTTTCAAAGGTTGTAATATCAGCTGCCCCTGGTGCTCAAACCCGGAAGGCCTGAACGGCAACTTTCAGGTGATGTACTCTCACGATAAATGTATTAACTGCGGTGACTGCGTCAGCGTATGTCCTTCGGGTATCCACTACCGGGCCAATATCAACGGCAGCTTGAAACATTTCATCAACAGGGAAGCGGGCTGTAGCGGCTGCCGGAAATGCGAAGAAATCTGCACCCAGGATGCCATCAGCATCGTCGGCAAAGATTACACCGTCAGTGAACTGATGGAAGTGATAATGCAGGACTACTTTTTCTATACCTCATCTGGCGGAGGCGTCACTATCGGCGGCGGTGAAATGAGCCTGCAAACGGACTTCGCGGTTGCCCTGTTTAGCGAATGCAAAAAAGTCATGATCAATACGGCGGTAGAAACCCAGGGAACAACGCCGCTGGAAAACTATAAAAAACTGGCAGCCGTTACCGACACGTTTTTATTCGATCTGAAAGAAATGGATAGCGCGAACCACAAGGCACTTTTTGGCATGGGCAACGAACGCGTTAAGCGAAACCTGGAATGGCTGGTTGATTCAGGAGCCAATGTCGTTGTCCGCATTCCGCTGGTACGGGGTTATAATGACTCTGAAGAGTCCGTGCTCGCTGCAATTGATTATATAAAAAAACTTTCCCGGCGCGGAAACATTCGCCGCATTGATATTCTCCCCTATCACCAGCTTGGTAAAAGTAAATATCAAAAACTTGATATGGACTATCCGGTGTTAAACGATCCGTCATACACACCGGAAGAACTAAATTATATGGAGTCTCGATTTAAAAGTTTTGATTTTGATATTCGTTTAGTTCGCCATTAATTATTTATATTTTAAATATATCATTCAGGAGTTCACCCATGTCTTCGAAAAAGAAATGCTGGCTATGGCTGCTGCTGGTCATCGTCTCCGAAACTTCAGCAACCTCAACATTAAAAATGTTTGATAACAGTGAAGGTCTGACTAAAACCCTGCTGCTGGGGCTTATCGTTGTGCTCTACTGTATCTGCTACTACTCCCTGTCGCGGGCAGTAAAAAATATCCCCGTTGGCCTGGCCTACGCCACCTGGTCAGGGACTGGAATACTGACCGTTTCAACGCTGGGTATGGTGTTTTACGGTCAGCATCCCGATACAGCGGCGATAATCGGCATGCTGATCATCGCCAGTGGCATTATTATTATGAATCTGTTTTCGCGTATGGGTAGCGAGGACGCAGAAGAAACAACATCTCAGTCACCCAAACTTACAGAAAAAAGTTCACCAACACACTAAGGGAATTATCATGGCTAATGTGGGATTTTTATGGCTGGCATTATCTATCTGTTCCGAAATAACCGGCACATCAATGATAAAAAAAACCTACGGCTTTAGTAAACTGGCACCCTCCGTTTTGGTTATTGTTGCCTATGCCGTTTGCTATTTTGCACTAACCAGAGCCATGAGTACTATACCTGTCGGGGTGGCTTATTCGCTCTGGTGCGGATTTGGTATTGTAGGCGTAACGCTTTGCTCAATGGTTTTATACAAACAGAAACCTGATTTTCCAGCAATATTTTCCATGCTGCTGATTATTTCTGGTGGTGTCATTATGAATGCCTTCTCGACCATGTAAGCCAGAAAACAAATGTACTACTCTGTCACCCGGGACATTAAATAAGTTTAATAAAATAACTGCGTAACAGGATTTGTCTTGCCTGTTACGCAGTTATTAAAGTATTCGTCTTAAAATTAGTGCAGTGGCCGCTTCACATACAGGCTTATGGCCGCAGGACGAATGGCCTCAACGCTGATTTCATACTCTTCAACGGTGAGCGTTTCCAGCCGCTCAAAGTTCTCTTCACGCCCATGTAAGGCGATAACCAGCAGAGAAGGTTCCTGCGATGGTGGCAACGAAGACCAGTCTCCCAGATCAACGCCTTTCATATAACCAAAGCACCATTCCTCTACCACCGTGTAATCTTCACCGTTAACGGTGTTAATGCCAAACAGTGGTTCGAACTGATCAGGATAACCGCTCAGGCGATCGACAATATCATTCATATGCTGAGAAAGCAGATCGTGGAAACGGCGGAATTCCTCTTCAGACTCCCAGTCAGGCGTCTCATCCTCTCCGCCCCAAATAGCCGGCAGCCATTCACCTGGCGGTACCGGTACCGGTGCGGAAACGATCGCCGTCAACATGCCGTCCAGTTCGGAGGCATCAACCAGCGAAGTGTCGGTAGAATATTTCATGAGAATATCGTCCAGCCATTCCAGCTGCTCTTCCGTCAGGGGACCCTGTTGCATAGCGTTACCTCTCTCCACATAACATTTTCACCAGCCGCGCCGGTGAGTATGGGGGTATTCTCGTTGCCAGTGCAGAAAAAAGCTATCCTGCTGCCGATTTAAACCATCAGATAATCGGTAAATTGATTATCGTCCCCAGCGCGCTAAATGCCAGGTTGGCCCGGTATTGTAGAACCGTCAGCGTCCGGCAACTCAAACTTTGTGTGCGAAACGGCACGGCCGCGGCTGATGCTCGTCACGCAGACAGCGAACGGAAGACGACTTTTAAATGATAATAATTATCGGCATCGTCACCGTATACCGTCCGGCCACCAGCAGTTCAGCGGGCGGCGGCGGCAGTGGACTGGCGCGCACCAGCATTGCCAGCGCCTCGCGATCGAGGGCAATGGTGCCGGAAGATCGATCCAGCCTGCTGCTGCCGATCTCACCGCTGGCGCACGGTTAATGTCAGACCGGGAGAGCAGCGAGAAAGGCTCAGCCGTGGAGACATTGCCTGAAATGGGGGGCGTGAACGTGAATAACTCAGAGAGCAGGCTCAGGTCCCGGAATTGATGACTGCAATGTAGCCGTGGTTTGAATGCAGGAAGAGCGTCGCTGATGCCGTCGGAATTCAGACGTTGGCGTTTTTCCGGTTGCTCGCCCGCCAGCAGAGCTGACGCTGCTGCAAAAGCTGCTGATGGTGATACTGCAAATCAGCCAGCGAGAGCGCCTCTGTCGCCTCTGCCGTCAACGCAGGTGCCGGGTCCTGCTGCTGCAACCACTCTTCGCGGCTGGCCGTCAGCGGATCGTCGTGATGGGGATTGAGTGAATCCAGCAGAACCCGACGATACTCAGCCAGCCGATCCGCCGCGATGGCCGCAAGAGACGTTGCCATCCGCTGTAAAAATGCGTCTATCGCCTGCCACAGATCGTTATGCGTCAGCGTCGGCGATTGCAGGCAGAACAGAATCCCCGGCCGTCCTGCCACCTGCCACCAGCGGCAGCTGACCACGTAACCGATATTCTGCTCCACTCTTAGCTGCTGGAAAAATGCGGGCTGGAAGATCAGCGCCAGGCATCGCCACGCGGCTACGGTCTGCGGGGTTATCCCGGTTAGCGGGCAGAACAGCATAACGGCGGCATCATTGCTGTCGGTAACCACGGAGTATTCCCGCTGCGGCACGGGAAGTGGGCGCGGTGCCTCAACCTGCGAATTAACTCTCCCAGGGAAACACGACAGCTGCTGCGCCAGGCGCTGATGCAGCTCGCGGCTGCCGCCGTAAAGGCTCGCCTGCCAGGGCATTGCGGGCAGCGGCGATGCGGACAGCGAATGGCTGGCGTTCTGCCACAGCGACGGCAGGGCGGCAATCAGCGTACGCACCGCAATATCGCTACGCTGCGCGCGCTGCTGGTGCTGATACTCCCGCTCACCCTGCTCGATGGCCCCGGCGGGCAGCGACGCCAGCCTCGCCGTCAGCGAGGAAAGCGTCGCCGTCATCAGCTCAGAAGGCCCGCTAAGCTGGATCAGCCACAGCCCCTGATGACACTCCAGCTTTAGCTCACCGCCACCGTGGGTGCAGCTGCCAGCCTGCGCACGCAGTGCGGCCTGCATAATCTGTCCCCAGGGCAGCGGCACAACCGCAGCCGGGCTGAGCAGCAGCACTGCCTGACCGCCATCGGGGTTATGATGCGGCAGCGGTACCGCCGCGGAAACGCTTCCAGCGGCGAATAGCGGCTGCGAGCGCGGGAAGAAATCTGGCGCGGGTTTAACAGCGGGCAGCACAACCTTATCCAGCTGCTTCGCCGCCAGAGGCAGGCTGAAACCCTGCACCGGCCGGTACCCGGTTATCCGTTTATCGCCTGAACCTCGTAGCTCCGTTTGCAACCCGCCAGCGGGCAGGGGCTGCTCAATACCACCTTCACGACGGAGAGGCGTTTGCTCTGTTCCCTGCCCGTCGCGAAGATCCGACCGTTCCGTTTCCGGCTTATCGCTAAGATGTCTCTGCTCCGGTTTCAGCTCGCCGCTGCGCAGCCGCGTCAGATTTTCCGCTATCAGCTGGGCCAGCAGCGGCTGCCAGCGCAGCGGCCAGGCTTCCGGCGGCGCAAAGCCAAACGCCCGCTCACGCAACCTGTCCATCACCGGCAGCCGGTTAAACTCCCGTACCGCCAGCGCCGCATAGTGCTGAAGCTGCTCGTCACTCAACCCCGCCAGCCGACCCAGCCAGTGATGCAGCAACCCTTCCGCCGGCGCCGCGTGCTGCGGGGCGGCCAGCGTCAGCTCAATGCTCAGCACCTGCTGCTGCGCGCTAACGTAGGGCCGCAGCACGCGCAGCTCATCGCACAGCCCTTCAGCCCTCAGCGCGGCCATCAGGCTGCCTTCGGCTTCATCGCGCAGCAGCTGGCGCAGCAGGGTCAGCTCTTCGCTGAAGTCACCGGTCAGCAGGAAGGAGAGCCGCAGCCGCTCGCCGTCCGGGCGCTGCAGCACGTAGTCCCGCTGCGCTGATAACACCAGCAGCGGTATAAGAACCTTTGAAGGCTGCACGGGTAAACCTGCCACTGGTGGCACCGTATGGCTCAGCGGCATCGGCGGCGAATCGGTCTGAACGGGCTGTGAAGATAGCGCGGATAACGAGGCGGTCTGAGCGGCTTCTGAAGATGTCGCTGGCAGCGGAGCAGATCGTGATGCTGTATACGGTAACGGCAATGCGGCTGCCCGGGCTTGATCCGCAAAACGCAGACCGGCGCGTTCGGCCAGCTGCCACAGTTCATCTGCGGACTGCGGTCCCTGCAGCCACAGTGTGGTATTCGCAGCGTAGTAAGCCTGCTGATGGAACCGCAACAGCGCCTTATGCAGCGCGGCCGTGTCGGTGCCAAAACCTGCGTCGTCGCCGACCTGAAAACGCTGCCACGGGTGCGCTGCAAATGCCGCGCTCAGCGCCGCGTCGGCCAGCGTGTCCTGATGGCCGCACAGCAGGCGATACTCCGCATCGATCGTCGCTGTTTCCTGGCGGATGGCGCTTTCCGCCAGCAGCGGAGCCACCAGCATATCGGTCAGCCGCGAAAGGCCGTCCGCCAGCAGCGCAGGGGAACACTCAAAAAAGAAGGCCGTACCGTTACCGAGGGTGGTGGCGTTCAGCCTCCCGCCCTGCGCCTGCGCCCACATCATCAGGCGCTCGTCATCCTGGAAGGCATCGCTGCCGGCAAACAGCACGTGCTCCAGCAGATGCGCCAGCCCCGGCCAGGCATCCGGCTCGTGCAGGCTGCCGACGCCAACCTGCACCAGCGCCGAGGCGCAGCGGGCCTGCGGGTCCGTAATAATGCGAACCTGAAGACCATTGCTGAGCTGGCGCTGTTGTACCGGCATCGGTCAGACTTTGAAAATCAACTGGGAATTAACCCGCTCGGAGTTAGCGCGGTTGCGGAACTGCAGCTGGTCAACGCGCATGGTGGTGCAGTTAGCCTGCTCTCGGGCGGCAAGGATTTTGTGGTGATGCTCGGACTTGCTGCACACCGGGTCCGCATTATCCGCGTTGCCGGTCAGCATAAAGGCCTGGCAACGGCAGCCGCCGAAGTCCTTCTCTTTCTCCGAACAGGATCGGCAGGGTTCCGGCATCCAGTCAAAGCCGCGATAGCGGTTAAAGCTGAAGGAGTTAAACCAGATATCCTGCAGGCTCTGCTCCAGCACCGACGGGAACTGCACCGGCAGCTGGCGCGCACTGTGGCACGGCAGCGCGGTGCCTTCCGGCGTCACGCTCAGGAAAATCGCCCCCCAGCCGCCCATGCAGCCTTTCGGGCGCTCTTCGTAGTAATCCGGGGTCACGAACAGCAGGTTGGTCAGGTTATCGCTGGCGGACATCTTCTCACGGTAGCGGGCAACCACCGCTTCGGCGCGTTCGATCTGATCGCGGGTCGGCAGCAGCCCTTCGCGGTTCAGCTGCGCCCAGCCGTAGAACTGGCAGGTCGCCAGCTCCACGTCATCCGCTTCCAGTTCGATGCATAGTTCGATAATGCGGTCGATCTGGTCGATATTGTGGCGGTGCAGCACAAAGTTCAGCACCATCGGATAGCCGTGCGCCTTCACCGCGCGCGCCATCTCCAGTTTCTGCTGGAAGGCCTTCTTCGATCCGGCCAGCGCGGCGTTCAGCGTCTCGTCGCTGGCCTGGAAGCTGATCTGAATATGATCGAGGCCCGCTTCAGCAAACGAATCGATCTTTTTCTGCGTCAGGCCGATCCCCGAGGTGATCAGGTTGGTGTAGAACCCCAAATCACGCGCCGCGCGGATCAGCTCGGGCAGATCTTTGCGCACCAGCGGCTCGCCGCCGGAGAAACCGATCTGCACTGCGCCCATCGCACGGGCCTGCTTAAAGACTTCGATCCACTGCTCGGTGGTCAGCTCTTTATCCTGCTGGGCAAAATCCAGCGGGTTCGAGCAGTACGGGCACTGCAGCGGGCAGCGGTAGGTCAGTTCGGCCAGCAACCACAGCGGCGGGTTGACCTTATTATCAGGCTGGGTCACGTAATATTATCCACTTCTGTTCCCTCGCCTGGGCGAAGAAATCCTGTACATCGTCATCCACGCCGCCCGCTTCCGGGAAGCGATCGTTCAGCGTCTGAATGATGTCGGCCAGCGTGCACTTGCCGTCCACCAGTTCGAGGATCGCCGTGGCGCTGTCGTTCAGCTTGGCCATGCCTTCCGGATAGAGGATCACATGGCAGTTCTGCACTTCTTCCCACTGCAGGCGGTAGCCGCGGCGGAACATCGGAATAGTTTGCAGGTTGCTCACAGCAGTTTTCCTTTATGCCAGACGGGCTGGTCGGTGACGGTATGATACGGCGGACGCTCCAGGGCGTAGGCCATGGTCATGGCGTCCAGCATGGTCCACAGAATGTCCAGTTTGAACTGCAGGATCTCCAGCATGCGCTGCTGTTTCTCCACGGTGTTGCAGTACTCCAGCGCCAGCTCAAGACCGTGCTCAACGTCACGACGCGCCTGGCTCAGACGTCCACGGAAGTAGCCGTAGCCCTCTTCTTCAATCCAGGTGAAGTGCTGCGGCCAGCTGTCGAGGCGCGACTGGTGGATCTGTGGCGCAAACAGTTCGGTCAGTGAGCTACAGGCGGCTTCCTGCCACACCGCGCGGCGGGCAAAGTTGACGTAGGCATCTACGGCGAAGCGCACGCCCGGCAGTACCATCTGCCCGGAGAGCAGCACATCGCGATCCAGCCCGACCGCTTCACCGAGCCGCAGCCAGGCCTCAATGCCGCCTTCGCTGTTACCGTAGCCGTCGTGGTCCAGGATACGCTGCACCCATTTGCGGCGCATTTGTGGGTCCGGGCAGTTGGCCATAATCGCCGCGTCTTTCAGCGGAATATTGGTCTGGTAGTAGAAGCGGTTCGCCACCCAGCCCTGGATCTGCTCGCGCGTCGCCTCGCCGTTATGCATGGCGGTATGGTACGGGTGATGAATATGGTAATAGGCACCGCGCGCGCGCAGGGCCTGTTCGAACTGCTCGGGGGTCATCAGTGCTGGCTGGCTCATAGGTCGATACTCATTCCGTCAAAGCTCACCTCAATGCCGCGCTGCGTCAGCGCCTGGCGCTCCGCCGAGGACTCATCGAGGATCGGATTGGTGTTGTTAATATGGATCAGGATCTTGCGGCGCGCCGGCAGATTACTGAGCAACGCCATCAGCCCCTGCTCTTCCCCCAGCGCCAGATGGCCCATATCGCGCCCGGTATTGCGCCCCACGCCGGTGTTGGCCAGCTCGTTGTCCTGCCACAGCGTGCCGTCGATCAGCAGGCAGTCGGCCTGCTTCATCAGCGCCAGCAGTTCAGCATCCGGCTCGCCCAGCCCGGGTGCGTACAGCAGCTTGCTGCCGGTCGTGGTGTTCTCAATCATCAGCGCGATGTTATGGCCGGGTAAAGGCCGCCCGCGATACGGTGAGTACGGCGGTGCATTGCTGAGGATCGGGATAGCGGTAAAGCGCAGCGCCGGGCACACCGACACTGAAAACGGCTCTGCGGGCTGGATGGCGTGATGCACCAGGCCGCCGTTCCAGTGGGAAAGCATGGTAAAAATCGGGAAACCGCTGATCAGATCGTCGTGCACTTCCGGCGTGCACCACACCTGATGCGGGCAGCCTTCGCGCAGGTTCAGTAAACCGGTGCAGTGATCGATCTGGCTGTCGGTGAGGATAATTGAGCCGATCGCCGTGCCGCGCAGCACGCCGTGCTTATTCAGTTCGGGATTGGCGGCAATCTGATGGCAAATATCCGGTGAGGCATTGCACAGCACCCAGTCGGTGCCGTTATCGCTGACCGCGATTGAAGATTGGGTACGCCGCGTGGCAGGGATGCTGCCGTCGCGCACGCCCTGGCAGTTGCGGCAGTTACAGTTCCACTGCGGGAAACCACCGCCTGCCGCAGAGCCAAGCACTTTGATTTTCATGGATAAACCGGGAAAAGGGAGAAAATGCCCGCGGTACACAGCAGGCATTATCTGCAACCGGGATAACCCGGCGGGCAGAAATATTAACGGTTAGAAATGTACAGAGTCACTTCTAAGCCCAGACGCATATCGATGAAAGTAGGTTTAGTCCACATAGTCATCTCCTCTCAGTATCGCTAAAAATAACCCACCCGGGCGCACCAGGTGAAAGGCATGTTGTCAAATTACAAGAACCTGGCGGCGCAAATGTTGCGCCTATGATAAATCGATATCAACCCTTAATTCTTTGTGGATAATTAAATTTTGTACTATTTGGTTCAAAAACCACGGTTTATTTCTGCCAGGTTTGCCGTAAAACCCGCAGCCAGTTCGCGTGGCTCAGCTTATTAATCAGTTCGTCGCCATAGCCTGCAGCCTTCAGCGCGTTCACCAGCCTCGGCAGGCCGGTGACGTCGCCGATCTCATCCGGCACGTTAATCCCGTCAAAGTCAGAGCCGAACGCCACGCGGTCTTCCCCCAATTTTTCCAGTAGATAGTCAAGGTGTTGCACCATCACGCTGAGCGGCGTATTGCCGTCGCGCTTGCCGTCGCTGCGCAGGAACGAGGTGCCGAAATTCAGCCCGACCAATCCGTCGCTCTCTTTGATTGCCGCCAGCTGATCGTCCGTCAGGTTGCGCGGCTGCGGGCACAGCGCATGGACGTTGGAGTGGCTGGCCACCAGCGGCGCGTCGCTGAGCTCGGCGGTCTGCCAGAAGGTTTTCTCATTCATATGCGACAGGTCGATCATCAGCCGGTGCTGATTACAGGCGCGGATCAGCCGCTTACCGGCCTCGGTCATCCCCTCACCGGTGTCCGGTGAGCCGGGAAAGGTGCCGTTAATGCCGAAGCCAAAACGGTTAGGGATGTTCCAGAACGGCCCGATACTGCGCAACCCGGCGGCGGCCCAGCCTTCCAGCTGGCTCAGCTCCTCATCCAGCCCTTCGGCCCCCTCAATATGCAGCACCATTGCCAGCACGCCCTGCGCCATGCACTGCTCAATATCGCTGACGCTGCGGCAGACGCGCGCCTGTCCCGCCGACCGCTCTGCAATCTGCTGGAATATGGCAATCTGCTGCCCGGTGATCGCCAGCGGATCGTGGCGCAGCGCCTCCTGCTGCGCATCACGCTTGAAGAATTTCGCCACGTACTCCGCAGGCGGCACAAACACGGCAAACAGCCCCCCGGCAAAACCGCCCTGCCGCATACGGGGCAGGTCGAGATGGCCGCCAAGACGCTGCTGAAGAAAGGCCTCGGCCGGGCGTTCAGGATGATGCAGCCACAGGTGCAGCAGCAGATCGTTATGGCCGTCAAAAACCGGCTGGGGGATATTGCTCATTGGCAGTGCCTATATCGCGCGGGGAACACCAAAGCATAACGCAGTTTTCGCCGTTGTCAGAAGCGACGATCGGATGGTTTCGCCCATAAAGATTTGATAGCTGAGGTCCACCGAGTCGGCGGTAAAGCTTTCATTGCTGATTTTTTTCAGCAGCAGCTCTGCGGCAGTGTAGCCGATCGCATAGCGCGGGGTGATCACGCTGGCCATGGTCGGGTACATCTCCCGGCTGATATCCAGCCCGTGGAAACCGGCAATGGCAATCCGGCCCGGCACCGCAATCCCCTGCCGCTGGCAGAAGAGCAGCGCGCCCAGCGCCAGATCGTCATTGGTACAGAATACCGCATCCAGATCGGGATACTGCTCCAGCGCGGAGGTCAGCATTGCCGCTCCCAGCTTCTGCGAAGAGATCGCTTTCGGGTTGATTCGCCGCCCCTCGCCTCCCCGCTCGCTCATCGCCTGGCAATAGCCGCGATAGCGGAACTCATCGCGCCGGTCGTCCTGTGAGCCAAAATAGATAATCCGTTTACGGCCCTGATCGAGCAGCGTACGCGTCATATCGTAGCCCGCACTGTAGTTGTTAAAACCGACCTGCATATCCAGGCAGGCGCCCTGGGTATCCATCACTTCCACAATCGGTATCTTCGCCGAGCGCAGATACTTCACCGCCCGCAGGGTGTGATCCTTTTCGCTGAGCAGGATGCCGTCGATATTGTAGGACAGCAGATTGATGATCTGTTCTTCTTCCACCTGCTTATCGTAGTTGTAGTTAGCGATCAGCGTCTGATAGCGCCCCTCTTTGGTTGCAGCTTCAATGCCGCTAAGCAGGTCGGCGAATATCTGGTTTTTAAACGACGGGATCAGTACACCCAGCGTATAGCTCTTCGCGTTGAGCAGCATCTCCGGCGCGCGGTTGGGAATGTAGTTAATCTCTTCAATGATCTGGGCAATTTTCGCCCGGGTTTCCGGCGCAACGCGTTCTGGCGTCCGCAGATAGCGGCTTACCGTCATCCGGGTTACGCCAGCCAGCGTGGCGATGTCCTGTAACGATATGCGGTGCGATCTCATAAGCTTCCATGGAATCAGATAAAAGTAAAAAAGGGCCAGGCAAGCCTGGCCCTTACGGGATGACGACGGAAGTAACCGACCGTCTGACAGATTAGTGAATAATGGCGTTCAGAATCAACACGCCTGCCAGACCGAGGAAGGAAATCAGCGTTTCCATCACCGTCCAGGTCTTCAGCGTTTCGATTACGCTGAGGTTAAAGTAGCCCTTGAACAGCCAGAAGCCAGGATCGTTCACGTGTGAAGCGATAACGCTACCGGAACCAACCGCCAGCACCATCAGCGCCGGATCGGTGTGGGTGATAGCAATAATGGGCGTCACGATACCGGCGGTGGTGATCGCCGCGACTGTCGCAGAACCAAGGGCGATACGCAGCATTGCCGCCACGGTCCAACACATCAGCAGCGGAGACAGCGACGAACCTTTCATCATGTTGGCAATGTAATCGCCCACACCACTGTCTACCAGCACCTGCTTGAAGGCACCGCCACCGGCAATAATGAACACGATCATCGCAATCGCACCGATGGAGGAACCGCACATCTCCATCACCTCATCCATCTTACGGCCGTTGCGCAGGCCCAGAGTGAACACCGCAATCACCACAGAGATAAACAGCGCGACGGCCGGGTTACCGACAAACTCAAAGAACTGGCGCAGCACGTTCTCTTTCGGCGTGGTCAGCTCAAAGACTGCCGACACTGCCATCAGGATCACCGGAATAACCGCCGCAAAAATACTGGTCCAGAAGCCCGGCATTTCATGGTCTTCAAAGACTTTCGGGTTGTACAGCCCTTCCGGCGGCGACTTTTCAAAGTTCTTCAGGAATTTGGAGAATACCGGCCCGGCAATAATCACCGTTGGGATAGTAATGATCATGCCGTACAGCAGCGTGGTACCGAGATTAGCACCAAAGATAATGGCGATAGCAGTCGGGCCCGGATGCGGCGGCAGGAAGCAGTGGGTCACCGACAGCGCGGCAACCATCGGCACGCCGACGTACAACAGCGGCAGGCGAGCGGCGGCCACCACGGTAAACACCAGCGGCAGCAGCAGCACGAAGCCGATTTCATAGAACATCGCCAGGCCAACCACCAGGCCGGTAACCATCAGCGCCCACTGCACGCGCTGTTTACCGAAGGCGGCAATCAGCGTGGTCGCCACGCGCTGCGCGGCCCCGGTGTCGGACACAAGCTTGCCGAGCATGGCACCGAAGCCGAGGATTAGCACCAGCCCACCGAGCGTGCCGCCAACCCCTTTCTGGATCGAAGCGATAACCGCCAGCGGCGTCATCCCTTCGGCCACGCCGACCACAGCAGAAACAAAAATCAGAGCGATGAAGCCGTTGACCTTAAATACGATCATCAGCACCAGAAGCAGAATGACCCCAATGGCTATTATTGTAATGGGCATAGAAATTCCTGTGTTTTAAAAAGTCCGGTGTCTTAAGGTGTAGCCGCTTACACTGCGACGCGCATCCCGCCATCAACAAAAAGCAGGTGCCCGTTCACAAAATCAGAGGCTTTTGAAGCAAGGAACACCGCAGCACCGATCAGCTCTTCCGGGTTGCCCCAGCGCGCTGCCGGTGTACGTTTGCATAACCATGAGGTGAAGGCTTCATCATCCGCCAGCGCCTGGGTCATTTCGGTTTTAAAGTAGCCCGGCGCAATGCCGTTTACCTGAATATTGTGGCGCGCCAGCTCAACGCACATACCGCGCGTCAGCATGGTCACAGCGCCTTTAGAGGCCGCATACGGCGTGATGGTGTCGCGGCCCAGCTCGCTCTGCATCGAGCCGATATTGATGATTTTGCCCTGTTTGCGGGTCACCATCTGGCGCGCCACCGCCTGAGAAACCAGGAATACCGCCGTCTGGTTCACGGCGATAACGTCATTCCAGTCCTGCTCCGGGAACTCCAGGAACGGGCGACGGCGCTGAATACCGGCGTTGTTTACCAGCACGTTGATCGGCCCAATCTCGCTTTCAATTTTTTCCACCGCCGCATTTACCGCCGCTGACTGGGTGACGTCAAACGCCACTGCGTGCGCCTTAAAGCCCTGCTGCTGTAACGCAGCGGCTGCTTTATCCGCACCTTCCTGAGTGGTGGCGTTGATGATCACTTCTGCACCGGCCTCGGCCAATCCTTTCGCCATCAGAAAACCAATGCCGCGACCGGAACCGGTGATCAGTACACGTTTGTTTGCCAGAGAGAAAAGCGTAGTCATGATGAGTCCTTAAAAAGTCAGCTGCACTTTGGCGGCTTTTTGTTTATCACCGGCAAACACCAGTGCAGCGTCGATATTCTGATAGTCGTATTCACCACTGAACAGCGGCAGCGGGTTCACCGTGCCGGTGCCCAGCCACTCCACCGCCGTGTTGAATTCGGTGGTAAAGCGGAAGGAACCAACCAGTTTTATTTCTTTCGCGATCAGCATCATGATCGGGAAGCCCGGCACGTCGCCGCCCATGCCTACCTGCACAAGCGTGCCTTTTGCACGAGTCACTTCCAGGCATCGGGTCAGAGAAGAAGGATGGCCGGAGGCTTCAAACGACACGTCAAAGTAGCCCTTCTCCGCCAGATAAGGCGCAAAATCACCGTTTGCCGCGTGAATGGTGTCGGTAGCGCCCATCGCCACGGCCATCACCAACGAGCGCTCGCTGATATCGGCACAGACTACTTCCGCCGCGCCTTTGGCTTTTGCCGCCGCAGCGATCAGGCAGCCGATCGGGCCCACACCGGAGATAAAGACTTTTTTGCCCTGCAGATCGCCGCCCTGGTTGGCCGCGTGAATGCACACCGCCAGCGGTTCGGCAAACACCATCACCTTGTCATCGGCCTGGTTATCGAAAGGAATGCACTGGCTGCTCTCGACCACTTTGAACTGGGTGAAGCCACCGTCCACGTGCGGGAAGTACATGGCGCTACCGAAGAAGCGCATGCTGGTGCACTGGTTCTCCTCCTGCGCTTCGCAGTATTTGCAGTGGCCGCAGGGTTTGGACGGGTTCACCGCCACTTTCTGATTCTCTTTCAGCGCCGGGTTATCACTTTTCACCACGTAGCCAATCACTTCATGACCCAGGATCATCGGCATTTTTACCGCAAAGTTGCCGACCTTGCCGTGCTGATAGTAGTGCAGATCGGAACCGCAAATGCCGCCGCGCGTGATGCGCACCAGCGTGCCTTCGCCATGGTAATCCACCTGCTGGCTGATAACCTCGACCTGCTCTTTACCGTTGATCATGCAGGACTGCGTGGTAGTACTCATGAGAAACCTCTAATACGTATTTATTGAGGCGCCTATAAGAACGATTTTGTAGATGCAAGACTGTGAAAAAGATCACTAAAAATCATGTTACTAAACTCATGTTACGCATAACGTGACACGCCTACCCTTTCGGAGAAACGTTAATCAGTGGCATACATCACAAAGCCAATAACTGCACTTTCGTCGCGGTCATATGATCGCTACAGTTAACTCATCCGACCACTTCCGAGATTTACGATGAGCGTGTCACTGTTCTCTCCGCTGGACCTGGGATTTACCCAGCTCAAAAACCGTTTTCTGATGGGTTCAATGCATACCGGGCTGGAGGAGCATCCGCAGGGTGCCGAACGGCTGGCGGCATTTTACGCCGAGCGCGCCCGCGCCGGAGTGGCGCTGATCGTCACCGGCGGCATTGCCCCCACCCCGGAGGGCGTGGTCAGCCCCGGAGCCTCGGTGCTGAACGACGAATCGCAGCTGGCACACCATCGCCAGGTTACCGACGCCGTGCATCAGGCCGGTGGAAAAATTGCTATGCAGATCCTGCATACCGGGCGCTATAGCTATCAGCCCGGCCTGGTTGCCCCTTCGGCGATTCAGGCTCCCATCAATCCCTTTACCCCGCGCGCGCTCAGCCACGAAGAGATCCTGGCGCTGATCGCCGCCTATGCCCGCTGCGCACGTCTGGCACAGCAGGCCGGATACGACGGCGTGGAAATCATGGCGTCCGAAGGCTATCTGATAAATCAGTTCCTGGTGACCCATACCAATCAGCGCAACGATGAATGGGGCGGCGATGAGGTGCGCCGCCGTCGCTTCGCGCTGGATATTCTGCGCGCGGTACGGGCGGCGGTAGGCGACGAATTCATTATTATTTTCCGCCTGTCGATGCTGGACCTGGTGGAGCAGGGCGGCACACTGGAGCAAACCATCACTCTGGCGAAAGAGGTGGAACAGGCCGGCGCCACGCTGATCAATACAGGCATTGGCTGGCACGAGGCGCGTATTCCGACCATTGCCACCGCCGTGCCGCGCGCCGCTTTTGCCTGGGTGACGCAGGCGCTGAAGCAGCATCTGCGCATCCCGCTGATCGCCACCAACCGCATTAATCACCCCGATGTGGCGCAGGCGGTGCTGGACGACGGCTGCGCCGATATGGTATCGATGGCGCGCCCGTTCCTGGCCGACGCCGAGTTTGTGCTGAAGGCGCAGCAGGGACGCAGTGATGAGATCAACACCTGCATCGGCTGCAATCAGGCCTGTCTGGATCAGATTTTTGTCGGCAAGCTCACCTCCTGTCTGGTCAATCCCCGCGCCTGCCACGAAACCACCCTGCCGCTGATCCCCGCAGCCGTGCGGAAAAACATCGCGGTGGTCGGTGCCGGGCCAGCCGGTCTGGCATTTGCGGTGAATGCCGCCGCGCGCGGGCATCAGGTGACGCTATTTGATGCGCTGCCGGAAGTTGGCGGACAGTTCAATATTGCCCGACAGATCCCGGGGAAGGCGGAGTTCAGCGAAACCCTGCGCTACTTCCGCCGCCAAATCGAGATCCACGGCGTGACCCTGCGGCTGAATCAGTACGTCAGTGCGGCACAGCTTGCTGACTTTGATGAAGTGGTGCTGGCCACCGGTATTGAGCCCCGCACGCCGGCCATCCCGGGCATCGGGCACCCTTCGGTTCTCAGCTATCTGGACGTGATCCGCGACAAAAAACCGGTGGGGCAGCGAGTGGCGATTATCGGCGCAGGCGGTATCGGCTTTGATACCGCGGAATATCTGGTGCAGCCTGAAACATCAGAGCCGCAGGATATCGCCGACTTCTGCGAAGAATGGGGCATCGACCGCACGCTGACCCAGCCCGGAGGCCTGACGATCCCGGTAGCGCCTCACAGCGCCCGCCAGGTATGGCTGCTACAGCGCAAACCCGGTAAGCCAGGCGCAGGGCTGGCAAAAACCACCGGCTGGATACATCGTGCCAGCCTGCAAATGCACGGCGTGCAGATGTGGGGCAGCGTTGAGTATCAGCACATTGATGATGACGGGCTGCATATTCTGCGCGACGGCGAACCGCTGCTGCTGGCGGTGGATAATATTATTATCTGCGCCGGACAGGAGCCAAGGCGGGAATTGGAAACGCAGCTCCTCGCCCAGGGCAAGCCTCTGCATATTATCGGCGGAGCAGATATAGCCCAGGAGCTGGATGCTCGCCGGGCTATTGCGCAGGGAACTAAACTGGGACTGGGGATTTAGCCTCAGCGCCCGGCGGAGGTGGCAAGGCGCTCCTCGGCATCCCGGGCGCGGGTTATGCGGTTACGCAGGTCGCGGCGGAAGATTTCAATCGTCCACATCCAGAGGATATGGCCGAAGGTTTCGGACAGGATTTCATCGGCGGGAAGATTCCACAGTGCCGGTGCCCAACCCGCAGCCGGTAAAACCACGCCGTGGAAAATCACGGTGATGACCAGCGCGAAGGCCACGCCCTGCCACAGCTTGATCGACGGGAAGATCTCCGCCAGCCAGCAGTAGAGCATGGCGAAAAAAACCGAAAACAGGTGGTGAACGCCCGCCACACCCCAGTTCACCACGTGCCCGGACCACTGATAAATCATCGCTTCGGTGTTCAGGCCCAGATCATTGAGCATTTCAACAGGCGGAATCGCCCGGTCGGCCGTGCGCGGCGGGAAGGGGTTCTCACTGCCCCACTTAACGAAGCTGGCAATATTGCCCCCTGCAAAGCCCGCCAGCAGTGCGGCAGAATAACGGCGATACGATTTATTGGTCATGCGGTAAAGCTCTCCATGCAAAAAAAATCCTTTAAGTTCTCGGAAATACCGTTCCGGTGGTGCAGCATAACCTTTTTTACACTCGGAAGATTGTTATTGCAGGCGGCAAGGTAAACCCGCAGCATCAATCCAGGCACGGCCAGCGAAAATATTTTGGCAAAATGTCGTAAAACGTTAGCCTCGAAGGCGTATAAAAAAATCTGTCGTCCGTCCCTTAAGGAGCATTTTGATGTCGTATTCCTGGCGCTCTCCGCTACTTTCCCGCTTCGACTGGCTCGATCACGCATTTTTACCCGCCGGAGAACGGCCCCCGGTAGAGACGATTTACAATCAGCAGCGCCACAGCGCCCGCGTGGTGCCGAGCGCCACGGCGCTACCGGTAAAAAGCGTGGAGGCCGACGGGCTAATCGCCAGCGATAACTGCCCCGTTGCGGTCTACACCGCGGACTGTCTGCCGATCCTGCTGACAGATGCTAAACAACACCAGGTGGCAGCGGTGCACGGTGGGCTGAAGGGCGTCCTCAGCGGCGTGCTGATTAACGCCATCCGCCAGCTTTGCCAGGGTGGCAGCGCGCCGGAGGATGTGTTTATTGCTATCGGCCCGTCGATCGGTCCCTGCTGCTACGAGCTGGGAAAGGACCTGATTGCCCGCGCGGAGCAGGACGATCCGCACCACCTGGCACCGTTAATGGCGTGGTCGGAACAGCCGTCGATAAACCCGGCGGCAGTCCGCCCACAGGCGCAGGGCACCACCGACGGTGTGTGGTTTGATTTACCGCTGTTGGCAAAACGCATCGCGCTAAGGGAGGGAGTGCCGGAGCAGCAGATTGAGCTGAGTGGTATCTGCACCTACTGCATGGCGGAAGAGCAGGCCAGCTACCGGCGCAACACGCACCGCCAGCATGGCTACCAGCAGCGTTTTTCGTGGATTCGTTTGAAGGATTAACGTGCGGCTGAACGAAGTGCGGCATCCCTGCCGACTGCTGGCAATCAGCGCATTTTCACCGAACGCAGGATCACAAACTTCTGGTTGGTGGCGACGGTGGTGCAGTTACCAAACAGCTTCTTCATCTTGTGGTAGTAATCCAGGTGGCGGTTGCCGACGATGCGCAGTTCGCCGCCGTACTGCAGGCAGCGGCGGGCATCGCGAAACATCTGCCAGGCAATATGATCGGTGACCGCGTTCTGCTGATGGAACGGCGGATTACACAGCACCGCGTGCAGACGGTCGGACGGGTAGCCCGCCAGCACGTTGTTAACGCGAAATTCACAGCGCGCCAAATCGTCCGGGCAGTTTGACTCCACGTTCAGGCGGCTGGATGCCACGGCCATATAGGACTCATCCACAAAGTGAACCTGCGCCAGCGGGTTCTGCCGCAGCGCCGTCAGACCAATCACGCCGTTGCCGCAGCCGAGGTCAACGATCTCACCGTCAATATCTTCCGGCAGATTTTCCATAAAGAAGCGCGCACCGATATCCAATCCGCCGCGGGCGAATACGTTGGCATGGTTATGAATCAGGTAATCCGTGCCGTCCAGCGGCCATGTGGCGATCACATCGCTGTCCGCCAGTTTCGGTGCGCTGAAGGTGGTATAGATCAGCCGCGCCTTTTTCCATGCCAGCGAGGTGGTGGTCGCACCCAGGATTTTTTCAAACAGCTGTAGCGTGGAAGTATGGATATCCTTCGCCTTTCCGGCGGCGATAATCTGCGTTTCCGGCGTGACCACCTTACGCAGCGCACGCAGCTGCTGCTCTAAAAGCGCCAGCGTTTTCGGCACCTTAATCAACACTCGCGACGGAGCAGCAGGCAGCGGGGCCAGACTGTCCAGCAGCTGTACATCGCATTCGTCCAGCTGGTTTAACGCCAGATTCTGACGAGTGGCCTGCTGGTTAAGCCAGGAATCGCTGATGCTGTAAACGCCCTCGCCCGCTACCGCGCAGGCCAGCGCACCAAAAGTGTCATTGAAGATCAGCGTCGGCCCGGCAGTCGGCTCATCACCAGTATGCCTCAGCAGGTATTCATCGGCCGCATCCCAGGCCTGCAACGGGCTTTCTTCGCGCATTTGGGGAAAGCGATGCAGCGTCAGCATACGGTTGCTTAGTTCGAGTTGGCTCATGGGAACACCTTAATGGTAAAATTTCCGCGTTTTATCCCCTAAAATGAGCGAACAGTAAACGTTTTTCTTAAAATTACCCGTAACGCCTGGCGCTTACTGGGTAATTAAAAGCAGATTAATCAGAGAGTTATGACAACATTACGCTACCTTAACGGCTATCCCACCGACCTTATTGCCCGCGTGCAGCAGCTTTCCGATCGTGGCCAGCTTTCGGCGTGGGTAGAGAAAAAATATCCAGGCCAGCACAGCATTCAGGACGACAAATCGCTCTATCAGTACGTCGGTGGGCTGAAGCAGCGCTATCTGAAAAATACCCCCGCGCTGTCGAAAGTGATGTTTGATAATAAGCAGAATCCGGTGAAGGGCACGCTGGGGACCAATACCTTTGTTTCCCGCGTGCAGGGCGGCAAGCTGAAAAGCAACAATGAGATCCGCATCGCCACGCTGTTTCGCGACGGGCCGGAAGAGTTTCTCAAGATGATCGTGGTGCACGAGCTGGCGCATCTGAAAGAGAAGGATCACAACAAAGCGTTCTATCAGCTGTGCTGCCATATGGAACCGGACTATCATCAGCTGGAGTTTGATATGCGCATCTGGCTGAACTTCCGCGATCTGAAATAACCCCGCTGCGGCCGATTTTTATTCTGATTGCGGGAAGGCTGTTCTACTGAGGCAGCCGTTCGTCTGAGGAAAAATGCGAATGGATTTGCTGCAGGCCTCCCTGCCTGCAGCAAGCGCTGAACATCACGGCAGCGCGTAAGCCACCGGAGTTATCGCACGGCGATCGAGGTTTTTACTCAGCGCTTTGACGGCGGTGCGCAGCGGGCACAGCGTACCCACGTCGGTTACCCGGCAGTCCAACTGACGCCACTCCTCACGCAGCAGCGGATGCTTGCCGTCCACCTGCTGTAAATTGCGCAGGTCGTCCAGGCTCTGCCCCTCGAAGTAGACGTGCAGGAAACGCTCTCCCGTCCTGGTTTCACGCCAGCGCTCCAGCACCAGGCTGCTGCCCGGCGGGATGTTGCCGCGCGTGTAGCCGGACAGCGTCCAGCTGAAATCCATCAGCGTGCGTACCATCGCGATATTGGTATCATGCGCCACCAGCAGCAGCCAGCGGGTATCCGGCATGTTATCCGCCGGCTTCTTCACCCCCTGCTCAACGCCCTGCAGCATAGCGTTAAGCAGAATGGAGCCTCGCTTCTGCGCGGTGTAAAGCACGTCGTTGCTGAGATCGTAATTGGCCGTTAACAGCGGTAAAACGGCGGTGATCTGCGCCGATGAGGTGATATTGCCCCATGCGAGTTGGGCAACCGGCAGGTTTTCATTCCAGCCCAGGCCAAGCGTTTCAACCATATTTGCCAGCACGCTCGGGCCATCAACGTAGGCTTTACCGCTTTTACTCTGTTTAATCTGCCAGGGCTTATCAAAGAAGGTGCAGGATGCATCGTCCCGGCAAACCGCAGAACGTGAGACTCCCGCCAGGCGGGCGACATCTTCAGCATTGACCCAGTTTTTTTCTTCTCGCTCATGCTCACTCTGCGCGGGTTACGGTGTGCGTGAACCTATGTTAACCTCCCCGCACCGAACCGCGCCAGACCACATCGGCCTGATAAACCAGGCTGTCGTGCTGCTGTTCGCTCTGCGGCGTAAAGCCGCTTTCCGCCTGCTCGGTCTGGATCAGCCACTGCACCGCGTCGCGGGCAAAGCGCTCTACCGGCTGGGCGAAGGTGGTCAGATTGAAGGACGACCACCCGGCCTGCACGATATTATCGAACCCTATCAGGCAGATATCCTCCGGCACGCGGACCGCAAAACGGTGCCGTGCCTCATCCATAAAACCGCAGGCCACCAGATCGGTGACGCAGAATACCGCGTCCGGGCGCTGCTGGCGGGTCAGCAGGCGATGCGCCAGGATCTGACCGCTTTCATAGGATGTGGAGCCAAAACGCTCAACGATGACCGCTAATCCGGCCTGTTCCGCCACCGCGACAAACGCCGCTTCACGCTTCATCAGGCTGGGCGTTCCGGCCAGCGAGTTAGCAAACGCCAGATGCCGACAGCCGGCACGCTGGAATGCCATCACCGCCGTTTCCGCCGCCGATTGTGCATCCAGGTTAATACTCAGCGATCCGGGCAGCGACTCATCGCGGTTAATCAGAATAATGCGCTGACCGTGTTTGTAGCACTGGCGGGTGATGGCGCGGTCCGGCATGCCGGAGAGGATAATCGAGGCGTCGGCGCGGAAATTAATCGCCTGCTGCAGCGCCGCCGACACACTGTTATCCGAGCGGTCGGTGTTGATCAGCATCGCCACTTTTCCCGCCTCCTGCAAAAACTGGGTCAGCCAGCGGACCAGCATCGCACGATAGGGGGTGGCGATTTCAGACACCACCAGGCAGACAATCCCACTGCGGTTGCGCACCAGCCCGCGCGCCAGATGATTGACGTGATAGCCCAGTTCCTCTGCCGCTTTCATCACCCGCGCGCGGGTCGTTTCCGACACGCTGGCGCCCGGCGTGTAGGTCCTCGACACCGCTGAGCGTGAAACGCCCGCGCGGTCGGCCACGTCCTGCGCACTCACCACCGCTTTTTCATTTTGCATGCTGTTCTCCATCAAAATCCCGCCTGAGAATGAGTTTGCCTCAGATTGCAAAGCTGTGCAAACTGACCGATATCACAATTGTTATATTTTTGTGACAAAGGCTATTAATTCAGCCCTAAGCCATTTGACAGTTTATTTCTTGTTCATTATTAATTTGCACACACGTGCAAAAATAGGTGCCAGTGAAGCATCCACCCTACAAACCAAGGAGATCATCATGCGATATACCTCAATGGCCATCGCGCTATCCCTCTGTTGCACTGCTTTACCGTTTGCCGCCTCGGCGGCGGGCAATCTGAATATGGTCTGCTCGGCGGATGTGGTGGTGTGCGAGCATATGACGCGTATTTTTAGTCAGTCTCATCCCGATATTAAAGTCAACATGGTGCGCCTGTCGGCGGGTGAGGCCTATGCGCGGCTGCGCAGCGAGGCGCGTAACCCGCGCACCGATATCTGGTGGGCTGGCACCGGCGATCCGCATATGCAGGCGGCGGATGAAGGGCTGACCCAGGTGTATAAATCACCGCGGCTGACCGAACAGCAGGACTGGGCACAGAAGCAGGCTGAAGACTCCGGCTATCGCACGGTCGGCATCTACGCCGGAGCGCTCGGCTGGGGCTATAACACCAAGCTGCTTGCCGACAAAAAACTGAAGGAACCGACCTGCTGGGCCGATCTGCTCGATCCGGGCTTTAAGGGTGAGATCCAAATCGCCAACCCGAACTCGTCCGGCACCGCCTACAACACCCTGGCCACGCTGGGGCAGATCATGGGCGAAGATAAAGCCTTCGATTATCTGAAAAAGCTCAACGCGAACGTTTCCCAGTACACTAAATCGGGTTCCGCACCGGTGAAATCCGCCGCGCGCGGGGAAACCACCGTCGGTATCGTGTTTATGCACGATGCGGTGGCGATGCAGGTTGACGGTTTCCCGATCAAGACCGTTGCGCCGTGTGAAGGCACCGGCTACGAAATTGGCTCGATGTCGATCGTCAAAGGCGCGCGTAACCTCGCCAATGCCAAAGTCTGGTACGACTGGGCACTGAGCGCGGAAGCCCAGTCGCATATGAAAGAGGTCAAATCCTTCCAGCTGCCGTCCAACCGCAATGCGGAGATTTCCGAATACGCGCCGCGCTTTGAGAACATCAAGCTGATCGACTACGACTTCAAAACCTACGGCGATTCCGCCAAACGCAAAGCGCTGCTGAGCCGTTGGGACAAAGAGATCGGTGCCAGTGCGCAGTAATCCCCGCCGTTTTGTGATGCTGATACGCGGTGGCTTCGGCCTGATGTCCGCTTCAGCCTGGTTTTCAGGTCGAGGTATGTCATGAATGCAAATAATCGTCGTCTGACCGGCGCGCTGATATTGGGCGCGGCGGCTCTGCTGCTGCTGCCGTGGTACAGCCTTGAGGCCGGTTTCTTTGACGGCGGCTGGCTGATAAGCCTGTGGAGCGATGCCGCGACGGCCCCAGCGCTCTGGCAGCTGGGCGAACATCCGTGGCTGGCAATAGCGGTGGCGCTGTTCGCGCTGTGCGGCGGCTGCGGCCTGCTGCCGTCGGGCGCGCGCAGCCGGTTGCTGCTGCTGTTCAGCGCCTTCGGCGTGCTGTTTTTAATCATTGAAGGCCATGCGATTGGCTACAGCGGCTGGAGCTGGCTATGGCTGGAAAACCGCTTTGGCGCGCTGGAATCCGGCCAGCCGGCGATGGGTGCCGGTGCGCTGCTGCTGCTGACCACCTTTCTGCTGCTGTTCTCCTTCGCGCTGGCCGAACGCGGCGTGATGAAGGGCGATGCCTTTGTGGTGGCCTCGCTGGTGCTGCTGACGGCGCTGGTCAGCATCTTTGTACTTTATCCGGTGCTGAGCATGTTCGTGGTTTCGGTACAGGATGTGGACGGCAGCTTCCAGCCCGCTGGCTTAATTAGCAATATTCAGGACCCGGCCATCTGGAGCCTCTCCTGCTTAAACGGCGGCACCTGCGGCACGGCCTGGCGCACGCTGTGGCTGGCGTTGATGACCGCCACGGGATCGACGCTGCTGGGGCTGGCGTTTGCCCTTGCCGCCACGCGCACCTCGCTGCCGTGCAAAAAAGCGCTGCGCATGCTCACCATCCTGCCAATCATTACCCCGCCGTTTGTGATCGGCCTGGCGCTGATCCTGCTGTTTGGCCGTTCAGGCGTGATAACCGAGCATCTGGCTGCGCTGTTTGGCATCGAGCCGGGTCGCTGGCTGTACGGCTTAACCGGCATCTGGATTGCTCAGGTGCTGTCGTTTACACCGATCGCCTTCCTGGTGCTGATTGGCGTGGTGGAGGGCGTCAGCCCTTCGCTGGAGGAAGCTTCGCAGACGCTGCGCGCCAACCGCTGGCGCACCTTCAGCCGCGTGTCGCTACCGCTGATGGCCCCCGGGCTGGCTAACGCCTTCCTGATCACCTTTATCGAAAGTATGGCCGACTTCGGCAACCCGATGGTACTCGGCGGCAGCCACGGCGTGCTTTCTACCGAAATCTTCTTCTCGGTGGTGGGTGCGCAAAACGATCCAAGCCGTGCGGCGGTGCTGGCGATGATCCTGCTGTGCTTTACTCTGGCGGCGTTTATCCTGCAGCGACTGTGGCTGGGCGGCAAGAACTTCGCCACGGTTACCGGCAAAGGCGACGGCGGCCAGCACGGCAAGCTACCGCGCGCGCTGCGCTTCGGCGTGTATGGCATGGTGATCCCGTGGGGTCTGTTCACCCTGGTGATCTACGGCATGATTGTGGTGGGCGGCTTTGTACAGTCGTGGGGGCTGGACAGTTCCCTCACCATCAATCACTACGTCCGTGCTTTCGGTATCAGCTTTAGCGAGGGCCATCTGCTGTGGAGCGGCGTGGCGTGGAACTCGTTCTGGACCACGCTGGAGATCGCGCTGATCGCCGCGCCGCTGACGGCAATCGTCGGGCTGCTCACCGCCTGGCTGATCGTGCGGCAGAAATTTGCCGGTCGTCAGACCTTTGAGTTCCTGCTGATGCTCAGCTTCGCCATTCCCGGCACGGTAATCGGCGTCAGCTACGTGATGGCCTATAACCTGCCGCCGCTGGAGATTACCGGCACCGCGCTGATTCTGGTGGCCTGTTTTGTCTTCCGCAATATGCCGGTAGGCGTACGCGGCGGCATTGCGGCGATGAGCCAGCTGGATAAAAGCCTGGATGAAGCCTCTCTGACCCTTGGCGCTAACAGCTTCCGCACGCTACGTAAGGTGGTGCTGCCGCTGCTGAAGCCGGCGCTCAGCGCCGCGCTGGTGTATGCCTTCGTGCGGGCAATCACCTCGATCAGCGCGGTGATCTTCCTCGTCAGCGCGCAGTACAACATGGCGACGTCCTACATCGTCGGGCTGGTAGAAAACGGCGAATACGGCGTGGCGATCGCCTACTCCACGGTGCTGATCGTGGTGATGCTGCTGATTATCGGCGTATTCCAGTGGCTGGTCGGTGAACGGCGGCTGCGTCGTGTCACCCGCCCGGTAGATGTGCCGGCACCGCCCGCTTCAACCTCTTTAACCCAGGAGAATACCGTATGACAACCCTGAATGCCGGTTCCGTGGTGTTTGAGCACGTTTCAAAACGCTTTGCGGGATTTAACGCCCTGCCCGACCTGTCGCTGACGGTGGAGCCGGGTACGCTGGTCACGCTGCTTGGCCCATCCGGCTGCGGTAAAACCACCACGCTGCGGCTGCTGGCCGGGCTGGAGCACCCGACATCCGGGCGCATTCTGATTGGCGGTAAAGACGTGACTCACCTGCCGGCCAACGAACGCGATGTCGCAATGGTGTTTCAGTCCTACGCGCTGTTTCCGCATATGAGCGCGCTCGATAATATTATGTACGGCCTGCAATCCTCCGGCATCAGCAAGCGCGAAGCGCAGGACCGGGCGCGCGAGGGGCTGAAGCTGGTTGGATTAGAAAATCAGGGCCAGCGCCTGCCGTCCGAGCTGTCCGGCGGCCAGCAGCAGCGTATTGCCGTGGCACGCGCGCTGGTGCTGGAGCCGCAGGTGCTGCTGGATGAGCCGCTGTCCAATCTTGATGAGCGCCTGCGCCGCCGCGTGCGTACCGACATCCGCGATCTGCAACAGCGGCTCGGCTTCACTGCGGTGTATGTCACCCACGATCAGGAAGAAGCGCTGGCGGTGTCCGATAAGATTATCGTGATGAAAGAGGGCAATATTGCCCAGCAGGGTGCACCGGAAAGCCTCTATCGCGCGCCGAATTCGGTGTTTATCGCCGACTTTATGGGCGAGGCCAATATTCTGCCGTGCGAAGTGGAGCAGATTGAGGGCACTGAGGCGCTGGTACGGCTCGGCAACCAGCGCTATCGCGTACGCGGTAACGGCGTGAAAACCGGCGCGGCTCAGCTCTCCGTCAGGCCGCAGTTCATCACTTTACGCGATGATGGCGTTGGCGCGCTGCCGGGGGAAGTGACGCACAGCACCTGGCTGGGCAATCACATTGAGTATGAGGTGGCGACCGAACTGGGGCCGCTGTTTATTGTCGATGCGCAGATGGAACAGCAGCGGCCGCAGGCCTCACGCGTGGCGATTGATTTTAAACCGCAGGGCCTGGCCCTGATTGCTGGCTAATTTAAGGATAGATAATGAGTGAATTAGTAAACCATGATGCACTGCTGGCGCGGCTGGCGCTGGCGGAAAAAGTGGCGCGTGCCGGGGGAGAAAAGGCGCTGGCGTATTTTCATCAGCGCGACAGCCTGGTGGTGGAAACCAAACATGATTTGCAGGACGTGGTGTCCAAAGCCGATCGCGAAGTTGAGCAGATGATCGACCAGCAGATCCGCGCGCAGTACCCGGACGACGGTTTTCTGGGGGAAGAGTATGGCCTGCAGGTGGGATCGTCGGGCTATACCTGGGTGGTCGATCCGATTGACGGCACCAGCCCGTTCCTCAACGGCATGCCAAACTGGTGCGTGTCGGTGGCGGTATTGCAGGACGGCGTACCGGTGATTGGGGTGATTTATGCCCCCTGGTATCAGGAGTGCTACGTCGCCGCGCTGGGCCACGGGGCCACGCTGAACGGCAAGCGTTTACAGGTTGATCCTGCCCGCACGCTGCAAAACCACGTCACCGGCTTTGGTGCCAACAGCTACGTCAGCCCGGATGAAGTGGGTAAAATTCTGGCCTCGCTGCTGGATGCGGGCGGTAACTTTATTCGCATCGGCTCCGGCGCGCTGATGCTGGCCTGGGTGGCCGCGGGCCGCGTGGTGGGCTACTACGAACCTTATATGCACGCCTGGGACTGCCTGGCCGGTTATTGCCTGGTCAAAGAGGCGGGCGGCTGGTATCACCCGTTTAATACCGAAGGCGATCGCCTGCTGAAAGGCGCGCAGGTGCTGGCGGTAGCACCGGGTGCGGAAGCGGATCTGCGGCGCATCGCCGGGCTGTAGTGGCTGAATACCGTTTAAACGCCTGACCTGTTCCCGGCGGGTCAGGCGTCCTTCATTCCCCGCTACTCAGATAAAATCCTTCGCCTTCTGGATCAGGCTGGTTTTGGTCAGCGCCCCGACGTATTTGCGCTCCTGCGGATTATTCAGCACCGGCAGGCGCTCCAGAGTGATGCGGGCGAAGGCCTCCCAGCCTTCCCGAATGGTCTGGTTTTCAAAGATGGTTGGGAAGCTGGAATCCATCACGCAGCTCACCGGCGAGGTCAGAGTGATCTCCTTATCCAGCACCTTGTGCGAGATATCGTGAATCGAAACCGCGCCGAGGAAGGTGCCTTTGTGGTCAATGACGTAAACAAAGCGCTCGCGCTTTAGCGAACTGACCGCCAGCGCTTTACCCACCGAATCCTCCGGCGTCAGCGCCGCACCGGAGACGATAAACTGCGAGATAATGCCGTTATCAAAATCGAACTTGGCATCAGAACGGCTGAAGTGGCTGTTGACCACCGAATAGGTGCTGCCAGACTGCAGGCGATAGGCCAACATCGACGCCAGCACGCAGGCAATCATGGTGGGGAACAGCAGGCTGCTGTTGAGTGTCATTTCCAGCACCATCAGCATCGCCATCAGCGGCGCCTGACTTACCGAGGACAGCACGGCACCCATGCCGACGGCGGCAAGCACTTCGGCGTTGCTGACCGGCACGCCCGCCATGATCGCCACCAGCGCCACCAGCTGCCCCACCAGCGCGCCGATCAGCAGCGCCGGGGTGAACAGGCCGCCTACCGCACTGGAGCCGACCGAGATCGCCGTTGCCAGCATTTTTAGCAGCAGCAGCGCGGCCAGCATCGGCAGCAGGAAACTTCCCGCCATAATGCGCACGATCACCTCGTAGCCGTTGCCCAGGATCTGCGTGCTGCCGATCGCCAGCGCGCCCACCAGCACGCCCCCCAGCCCCAGCCGCAGCGGCAGACTGCCGATACGGCCGAACTGTCGCTTGCTCTGACCAATCAGCCAGATCATCGCCCAGCCAAACAGCCCGGCCAGCAGACCGATCCCCACCGTCAGCAGAATGCTGCCCGGCGTCAGCTCAAACTGCGCGTGGGAAAAGGGATAAATCGCCGAGCGGTAGCCCAGCGACCACATGGTCAGCACCGCAACGCCGGAGGAGATTATCAGCGGGATCAGCCGCTGCATGGCCGAGATGCCGAAGGCAATTTCCGCCACGAAGATCGCCGACGCCAGCGGCGCATGATAAACCGACGACAAACCGGCGGCGGCGGCCATCGCCACCACGTCGCTGTTTTTCAGCGGCAGGGATTTAAACAGCCAGCGCCCCATCAGGCTGCCGCTCAGCGCAGACAATTGTACCATCGGCCCTTCCCGGCCAATGGAGGCACCGCTGCTGATACTGGCCAGCGAGGAAAGTCCGCGAAACAGTGAGGTGCGGGTCGGCACGCTGTCCAGCCGGGCGTTGATCACATCCAGATAGTCGGTGCGAATAGTCTCCTTCTGTTCTAATGCCGTGGCGTAGCGCAGAAAGAATCCGGCAATCAGCCCGCCGATGCCGACGATTAGCGGCCAAAAATACCAGGGGTAAACGTGCATGGCTTCGGTGATGTCCTGCTGCCCACTGAACACCAGCAGGTCGATAAGCTCGATCAGTTTACGAAAGCCCAGCGTGACCAGCGAAGCCACCAGCCCGACCGGGATCGCCACCAGAATGCTGGTCCAGTTAAGTGCATGTTTAGTGCCAATGGACATCTTTTTACCCCGAAATTCTTTTCTCTATCGTGCGAGAGCGGCTGCGAAAAATCAAATCGTGACCGTGACGGCGGCACGGCGTTTTTAGCCATTGCGCCAGCGTCATCGCATGTTAATCTTCCTTTTCCCTTTTTGGCCGCTACCGCCCCGATGCGCCCGGCCAACCCAGAGAACGGACTATACTATGATTCGCTTTGCCGTCGTTGGAACCAACTGGATCACCCGTCAGTTTGTCGATGCCGCTCATGAAACGGGTAAATTTAAGCTGACCGCGGTTTACTCCCGCACGCTGGAGCAGGCGCAGACTTTCGCCAACGATTACCCGGTAGAACAACTTTTTGACTCGCTGGAAGCGATGGCCCAGTCCGATCTGATCGATGCCGTTTATATTGCCAGCCCGAACGCCCTGCACTGCCCGCAGTCGCTGCTGTTCCTGCGTCATCGTAAGCACGTTATCTGTGAAAAACCGCTGGCGTCAAACCTGCGTGAAGTGGAAGAGATGGTCGCCTGCGCGCGTGAGCATCAGGTGGTGCTGTTCGAGGCGTTCAAAACCGCCAGCCTGCCGAACTTCCAGCTGTTACAGCAATCTCTACCGAAGATCGGCGTTCTGCGTAAGGCGTTGATTAATTACTGCCAGTATTCATCCCGCTATCAGCGCTACCTGGACGGTGAAAACCCGAATACCTTCAATCCGCGCTGGTCCAACGGCTCGATTATGGATATTGGCTATTACTGCCTGGGTACGGCGGTCAGCCTGTGGGGCGAGCCGCAGAAGGTGACGGCCAGCGCGACGCTGCTGGAAAGCGGCGTAGACGGCGCAGGCACCGTGCTGCTGGACTACGGCAGCTTCGACGTGACCGTGCAGCATTCAAAAATCAGCCAGTCCGTGCTGCCGAGCGAAATCCAGGGAGAAGCCGGTTCGCTGGTCATCGAGCACGTTTCCGAATGCCAGAACATCAGCTTCGTGGCACGCGGCGCGAAGCCGCAGGATCTCACACAGCCACAGCATATCAATACCATGCTGTACGAGGCGGAAACCTTTGCCCGGCTGATTGAAACCAACGAGATTAATCATCCGGGATTAACCTATTCGTTAAGCGTGGCGCGTCTGCTGACGGAAATCCGCCGCCAGACCGGCGTGGTATTCCCGGCCGATGCTCAGGAACCCGCGTTAGACCACTAATCTTGCCGATTGACCAACGCTGCGGACTTCTCCTGCCGCAGCACTGCTTTATGCCGATCGATAGCGGCTAATTCCGAATTTTCGCTTCCCCTGACAGAACATTTCCTTATACTTCCCTGCGCAAACACACATAAGCCGCCGCAATGTAGTGCCGCGCGGCAGAACTATAGATAACGACAGTGATTTAAAATTATGAGTAGAGAAAACAGCGGGCGCGGAGTCATCCAGCGCCTGATGCAGGGAAGCCTGGTAACACAAATCATGATCGGACTGCTGGCGGGTATCGCGCTGGCCTGGTTCTCAAAAAGTAATGCGCTGGCCGTGGGCCTGCTGGGCGAGCTGTTCGTTAGCGCGCTGAAAGCCGTTGCGCCTGTTCTGGTTCTGGTGCTGGTGATTGCATCGATTGCCAGCCATCAGCAGGGGCAGAAAACTAATATTCGCCCGATCGTTATGCTGTATCTGCTCAGCACCTTCTGCGCCGCCGTGGTGGCAGTGATTGCCAGCCACCTGCTGCCGCAGTCGCTGACGCTGCGCGCGGCGAGTACCGAAATCACCCCGCCTTCCGGTATTCTGGAGGTGCTCGACGGCCTGCTGATGAGTATGGTGGCCAACCCGATTGAAGCACTGATGAAAGCCAACTATATCGGCATTCTGGTGTGGGGTATCGGCCTGGGCCTGGCGTTCCGCCACAGCAGCGCCACCACCCGCACCTTCCTCAGCGATGCCTCTGATGCCGTGACCCGCCTGGTGCGCGTGGTGATCCGCTTTGCGCCAATCGGTATCTTTGGCCTGGTCGGTTCGATCCTGGCCTCTACCGGCTTTGAAGCGCTGTGGGATTACGCCCATCTGCTGGGCCTGCTGCTGGGCTGTATGCTGCTGATGGCGCTGGTATTTAACCCGATTCTGGTGTGGTGGCAGATCCGCCGCAACCCGTATCCGCTGGTGTTTACCTGCCTGCGTGAAAGCGGCGTGACCGCCTTCTTTACCCGCAGCTCGGCAGCGAATATTCCAGTGAATATGGCGCTGGCGAAAAAGCTGAATCTGGACGAAGACACCTATTCCGTCTCGATCCCGATCGGGGCCAACATCAGTATGGCCGGGGCATCGATTACCATTACCGTGCTGACGCTGGCGGCGGTAAATACGCTGGGAATTCATGTCGATGTCGGTACGGCGATCCTGCTGAGCCTGGTGGCGTCGATCTGCGCCTGCGGTGCATCCGGTGTGGCCGGCGGTTCGCTGCTGCTGATCCCGGTGGCCTGTAATATGTTCGGTATTCCGAATGAGGTGGCCATGCAGGTGGTAGCAGTCGGCTTTATTATTGGCGTGCTGCAGGATTCTGCGGAAACCGCGCTGAACTCATCGGCGGATATTCTGTTTACCGCAGCGGCCTGTATGGCGGAAGATCGCCGCGCTGGCGTGGTGAAATCACAGACTCAAGAGTAATCCTGACTGGCCTGGTTTCCCTCTCAGCGGGAAACCAGGCCGCAACGCCCGCAACAGGCGGCGTGCAGGATGAATCACCTGTCAATGCTGAACTCACTACAGACCGTCAACTCCTCACCCAGCCCGCAGCACTCCTCCTTCAGCCTTACAATGTGACCCCACTTTTAAAGATCGCCAGCTCGCGGAACTCATTCACTTCATTGCGCGCCGGTCGCCCGTTAGCAATCTCAACGATAGTATCCACAAAGCTCGCCAGCAGATCCGGCATTGCGGTGCCGTGAATCAGCTGACCGGCATCAAAGTCGATCCAGTGCGGCTTCTTCTTCGCCAGCTCGCTGTTGGTAGCCAGTTTTACCGTTGGCACAAATCCGCCGTACGGCGTGCCGCGCCCGGTACTGAACAGCACCATATGGCAGCCCGCACCGGCCAGCGCGCTGGTCGCCACCGCATCGTTACCCGGTGCGCTCAGCAGGTTAAGGCCCGGCTCCTTCAGCCGCTCACCGTATTTCAGTACGTCCACCACCTGGCTCTGCCCGGCTTTCTGCGTACAGCCCAGCGACTTCTCTTCCAGGGTGGTAATCCCCCCCGCTTTATTGCCCGGTGACGGGTTTTCATAGATCGGCTGGTTGTGGGCGATAAAGTATTTCTTAAAGTCATTCACCATGCTGACGGTTTTGTCAAAGGTTGCTTCGTCGCGGCAGCGGCTCATCAGAATACGTTCCGCGCCGAACATTTCCGGCACCTCGGTCAGCACCGTGGTGCCGCCGTTGGCGATCATCTGGTCCGAGAAGCGACCCAGCAGCGGGTTGGCGGTAATACCGGACAGGCCGTCCGAGCCGCCGCACTCCAGACCGAACTTCAGCTCGCTGAGTTTGCCTGGCTGACGTTGGTCGTGGCGCATCATCTCGTACAGCGCGTGCAGCTGCTCCAGCCCCGCTTCCACTTCATCATCCTGCTGCTGGCAAATCATATAGCGCACGCGGCTGTCGTCATACGCGCCCAGCGTCTGACGGAACTCATCCACCTGGTTATTTTCGCAGCCGAGGCCGATCACCAGCACTGCACCGGCGTTCGGATGACGCACCATGTTTTGCAGCATGGTTCGGGTGTTTTCATGGTCCTGCCCCAGCTGTGAACAGCCAAAGGTATGGCTGAAGAGATGCACGCCGTCAATACCTTCCGCCTGGTTGGTCTCTTTCAGGAAGCGCTGCAGGATCTGCCGGGCGATACCGTTCACGCAGCCGACCGTTGGCAGAATCCACAGCTCGTTGCGGATGCCGACATCGCCATTATCACGGCGGAAGATCTGTACTTCGCGATCCGCAGCCTGCGGCGGCACGGTAGCGAAGTCAGGCTGGTATTCATACTCATCCAGATCGCTCAGGTTGGTGCGTGCGTTCTGCGAATGAATAATTTCGCCTGGCGCAACCGGATGCGTGGCGTGACCAATCGGCAGGCCATATTTCATCACCAAATCACCGGTTTCCAGCGGCTGAAGGGCAAATTTATGCCCGCGTGCGACCGGCTGGGCCAGTACCACTGAATGCTGGCCGATAGTGACCTGCTCGCCCTCTTCCAGATCGCACAGCGCGACGGCAACATTATCCAGATCGTGAATTTTTATCAGACTTTGCATCGCAAATACCTTACTTAATCTGCGCCAGCGCGGCGCGCATACCAACGGTAATAATCTGTTCCAGCTGAGCGGTAACGCTCGCCGTCAGGCCCGGAAGATGGTTCAGATCCTGCCCCCAGTGGGCTTCATCGAACAGCACGTCGCTGACCAGCTGGCTGAGGGGAATATCGTGTACCTCCGCCAACTGCCACAGCGTAGCGAAGCGCTCCAGCCAGTGGGCGTCGTCCTGTAGCGCGTAGCGGGTGCCGCTGCGCTCGCCGCGGTAGTACGCCAGCAGGGCCGCAAAGGCAAAGCTCAGGCGCGGCGACGGTGCACCCTGCTGTTCAACCTGCGTCAGCAGTGCGGGCAGCAATCGGGTGCGAAACTTAGTCATGCCGTTTAGCGCAATCGCGCTGAGCTGGTGGCGGATAAACGGGTTACGGAAGCGGTTGAGTACCGCATCGGCGAAGGCATTCAACTCATCCGGGGACTGTTCCAGCGTTGGAATAATCTCCTGGCGCAGCGTGGCATCAATAAAGGCGGCCACCTCCGCGTCGTCCATTGCTTCACCGACGGTATCCAGCCCGGCAAGAAACGCGACCGGCACCATTGCAGTGTGCGCGCCGTTGAGGATCGCCACTTTGCGCGCCTTAAATGGCGCGATATCGTCAACCATACGGATGTTCAGCGATAACCGATCGAGATGCAGCGCCTGGGCCACCCACTCCGGCCCTTCAATAATCAGCTGGTAGTAAACTTCACCCGCCACCAGATAGTCGTCGCGATAGCCCAGCTCAGTGTGCAGATCGGCGGCATTATCGGGATAGCCGGTTACGATGCGGTCTACCAGCGTGGAGCAAAAGGTGTTGCTCTGTTCCACCCATTGAGCAAACGCCGCCGGCAGCTGCCACTCGCGGGCCAGGCTCAGCACCAGTTCGCGCAGCGCGGCACCGTTATCGTCGATCAGTTCACAGGGCAGGATCACCCAGCCTTTATCCGCTGCGCCGTCAAAGTGCTGCCAGCGCTCCAGCAGCAGCCGCGTCAATTTGGCCGGGAAGCTGACCGGCGGAGCGCTGTCCCGCGTGTCGGCAGCCTCCAGACTGATGCCCGCTTCAGTGGTATTGGAGAAGACAAATTTTATCTCCGGGCTACGCGCCAGCGCCAGGAACCCTTCGTAGTCTTCTACGGGGTGAATTTCGCGGATAACCGAGCGGATCAGACGCGCTTCGCTAACCACCTTCCCTCCATCGTTAATACCGCGGATCAGCGTGGTATACAGCCCCTGCTGGCTGTTCAGGCTGCGCTTCGCCGGGCTGTTGCGCGGCCTGACCACCACCACCCCGGCATCGAGATCGGTATGCTCATTCAACAGGTCTAACTGCCAGTCGATAAAGGCACGAAGAAAATTGCCTTCACCAAACTGGATCACGCGTTCGACATCCTGGCGGCCGGGAAAATTATCACGGTTCAGCGTCTTCATCTGGTATCCCCTGGAAAGTTCGGTGTTTCAATACCAGCAAAGTTATCATACCAATTATGCAGAGAGCTGAATAAATAGTGAGAAAAAGATCACAAAAAACACTATTAATTGCGGGTGAATAGCTTTCCTGAATCACAAAGAAAAATATAAACACATGTAATGTATACGCTAATAAAAAACAGAGGTACTCGCCATTATCAGAACCATGGTCTTAATCTCAGGACTAAAGGTATAATATCTTTATAACTCGCTTAATGCCGGACTTGGCAATCTGGAATTCAAGACCTTAACGAGCGTCCGTTTTTTTAGCACCGGGAAAGTGGTATAACAGGTTTCAGCAAATCATTGTGTATCGGAGCGTGAACCATGCAACAGATCGACTCACGTCGTCTCTATCAGCAGTTGGCAGCTGAATTAAAACAGCGCCTTGAACAGGGCCAGTACCAGATTGGCGACAAGCTGCCCGCCGAGCGCTTTATTGCGGAAGAGATGAGCGTCAGCCGGACCGTGGTGCGCGAGGCGATCATTATGCTGGAAGTGGAAGGCTACGTAGAGGTGCGTAAAGGCTCAGGCATCCATGTGGTGTCACAGCAGCAAAAGAAAAGCGTAACCACCAATAGCCAGCTGGAGTTTGCCAGCTTCGGCCCCTTTGAGCTGCTGCAGGCCCGTCAGCTGATAGAAAGCAACGTTGCTGAATTTGCCGCCACCCAGGTGACCCGCCAGGATATCGTGCAGCTGATGTCTATTCAGGAGCAGGCACGGCAGGAAGATCGCTTCCGCGACTCCGAGTGGGATATGAAATTCCACGTGCAGATTGCGCTCTCCACGCAGAACAGCGCGCTGGCGGCAATTGTTGAGAAAATGTGGTTGCACCGTTTGTACAACCCGTACTGGTTAAAACTGCATGAACATATCGACGAGCGCTCGATTGAGAGCTGGTGCGAAGATCACGATAACATCCTCAAAGCGCTGATCCGCAAGGACCCGGCAGGGAGCAAGCTGGCGATGTGGCAGCACCTGGAGAACACCCGTCAGATGCTGTTCAACGCCACCACAGATGACTTTGAATTTAACGTAGACCGCTACATGTTTGCTGAAAATCCGGTTATTGCTCTGGATAGCATCGCCAACGACGAAAAGTAGACTTTTCGTTGAGGATTGAGTCAGCTTTCGTTCACTTATGTCAGCCAGTGTAAAACTCCTTCACGCCGGCCCCCTGCAACGGTAAAACATCCCTGGTCCGGTGTTTCTTCCTGTCCAGACCTGATTAACTTTGTTACAGTTATCTTCTTTTTTTACCCTTTGTAAAAAGCTTTAAGCTTTCGATGCTTTTGCTGGCTACTCTGTTCAGCCGCCCGCAGCATCTGCATCACTAAAACGATGAACTCAGCATGTAGAATTGCGTTAAATCGGGCCAACTATGATGTTCAGGACTATTGATGGATATTTTTAAAGATTTAATCCACGCCTTATGGCAGCAAGATTACGTCACGCTGGCCGACCCGACGCTGGTCTGGGCGCTTTACTTCATCCTGTTTATGATTCTGTTTCTGGAAAATGGCCTGCTTCCTGCCGCTTTCCTGCCCGGCGACAGCCTGCTGATTCTGGTCGGCGTGCTGATAGCGAAAGGCACGATGAATTTTCCGCTCACGCTGTTTATCCTCACTACCGCCGCCAGCCTTGGCTGCTGGGTCGGCTATATTCAGGGCAAGTGGCTCGGCAATACGCCGCTGGTACAAAAATGGCTTTCGCATCTTCCCGCACAGTACCATCAGCGGGCGTACCAGCTGTTTCACCGCCACGGCCTGTCGGCGCTGCTCATTGGGCGATTTATCGCGTTTGTTCGCACGCTGTTACCCACCATCGCCGGGCTTTCCGGCCTGAGCAATGCCCGCTTCCAGTTCTTTAACTGGATGAGCGGCCTGCTGTGGGTGCTGATTCTGACCGTGCTGGGCTTTGCGCTGGGCAAAACGCCGCTGTTCCGTAAATATGAAGATCAGCTGATGTTCTGCCTGATACTGCTGCCGCTGGTGCTGCTGGTCTTCGGCCTCTGTGGTTCTTTGTACGTACTGTGGCGGAAAAAAACGTCGCAGGGAGGCCTGTAACCATGTCCTCCCTGTTCAAACTTCCGGCCAGACTCTTACCCATCGCGCCCTGGCTGGGGCTGTTGGCCGCTTCGCTGCTGACGCTGACGCTGGTCGTTACACTGCTGCCCGCGCTGTTTCGCAGCGAAGCCGCGCTGCAGATCCGTACCCTGCGCCAGGGCAACAGCCTGCCCGATGGTTTTTATGTTTACCAGTCGCTCACCGCCCAGGGGATTCGCATTAAAAGTATTACCCCGGACCATGATTCACTGGTAATTAGATTCGATTCACAGGAACAAAGCGACGCGGCGGAAAAAGTGCTGCGTGAACTACTGCCTTATGGCTTCGATATTGCCCGTCAGGAAGGCCACGGCGCAGCAAACTGGGTGAATCGCATCAGTCTGCGTACGTAACTGCCCCTCGCCCCCTCAGAGAGGCGAGGGGAACCCCCCGTTCTGTTTTGAGCTTTTCCGGTTTTCTGTCTATGCTTAAAAATCCCAACGCCGCCCTGTGTTCAGGAAATCGATAGCCCTCTGCGGCTGTCTTTGCAAAGGAAGGTCACCATCATATGAAATACCGCTTAACACTCGCCCTTAGCCTGCTGGCTGTGACATCTCTGGCTCAGGCAGGGCCGCTTTGTCAGCAGAAAGAGCAGGCAATTCAGAAAGAAATTGATTTCGCCCGCCAGCACAATAACCAGCGCCAGATTAATGGCCTGGAGCGTGCGCTGACCGAAACTCGCGCTAATTGCTCGGATGAAAACGTCCGCAAAGCCCATCAGGAAAAAATTCAGCAGCATCAGAAAAAAGTGACCGAGCGGGAACAGGAACTGCAGCAGGAGCGAAACGAGGGTGGCGACAGCAAAAAAATCGCCAAACGAGAAAAGAAACTGGCTGACGCTCAACGTGAGCTGAAGGAAGTGCAGGCTGCGCCCTATTAAGGTCGGCAATCTGCCATGACATTAATCATAAGTAAGGAGTCTTCCATGTCTAAAGATACCACGTCAGAACATCTGCGCGCCGAGCTGAAAACCCTGGCCGATACGCTGGAAGAAGTGCTGAGTACCTCCAGTGAAAAGTCCAAAACCGAGCTGGAAAAACTGCACAACAAGGCGCAGAGCGCCCTGAAAAATACCCGCGCACGCCTGGGTGATTCCGGTGAGCGCATTGCACAGACCACCCGTGAGGCGGCGGATCGCGCTGACGTTTACGTCCGTGATAATCCGTGGACCAGCGTCGGAATTGGCGCGGCGGTCGGTGTGGTACTGGGCGTCCTGCTGACCCGTCGTTAATATGGCAGATAATCAGCAAAATCATGGCCCCGGTAAAGGGATCATTAACATCGGACAGCGGATCATCACCACGCTGGTGGGCATCGTTGAAACCCGCGTGCGGCTGGCGGTGGTTGAACTGGAAGCGGAAAAAGCCAACCTGATTCAGATGATGATCATGGTGGGTCTGACCCTGCTGTTCACCGCATTTGGCTTGATGAGCCTGATGGTACTGGTTATCTGGGCCGTTGATGCGCAATACCGCCTGATGGCGATGGCAATCACGACCGGTGTCCTGTTTGCGCTGGCGCTGATTTTCGGCCTGTGGACACTGGCAAAATCGCGGCGTTCTACCCTGCTCAGTGCCACCCGTAAGGAACTTGCCAGCGATCGCCAGCTGCTGGAGGATGATTGATGAGCCGCCGCGACCGTGAAAAACGTACCGCCGATCTGCTGCGGCTTATTCAACAGCAGCGTCTGGATTTAAGCGCCGGGCGCAAAGACTGGCTGGAAGCCACCGATCGTTACGATCGGGGCTGGCTCAGTCTGATCAACGCCAAACGCTATCTGGCGATTGGCAGCGGCGTTTTTGCCATCTGGTCAGTGCGTAATCCCCGCTTTCTGACCCGCTGGGCGAAGCGCGGTATTGGTGCCTGGAGCACCTGGCGCATGGTGCGTAACGCCCTGCCAAAACGCTAAATTCTGGCCGCATCGCCAGTTGCGGCCATCCTTTCCAATTTTCTTGAACAACTTCGACAGATTATCTCGCTTACAAATAGCTTAAAGCCTCGACTATTATCTCCACCAACGAATGGCACTGAATGCTAAAGCAGCTCAGGCCAGCGTAAAGACAGGGTCCGCCTGATAGCACGGCCCGTAAAATTCTTGTTGGGGATGATTATGAAAAAATTAGAAGATACCGGTTTCTTAGTGGCTCGCATCCTGATGCCAATTCTGTTTATTGTGGCTGGCTGGGGAAAAATCACCGGTTATGCCGGTACGCAGCAGTATATGGAAGCGATGGGCGTGCCGGGCTTCTTCCTGCCACTGACCATTCTGCTTGAGTTCGGCGGCGGTCTAGCCATTCTGTTCGGCTTCCTGACCCGTTTCACCGCGCTGTTCACCGCAGCTTTTGCTCTGCTGACGGCGTTCATCTTCCACACTAACTTTGCGGAAGACCCGAACTCCATTATGTTTATGAAAAACCTGTCAATCTCCGGTGGCTACCTGCTGCTGGGCCTGGTGGGACCTGGCGCGTACAGCATCGATCGTCTGCTGGGTAAAAAGTGGTAATTCCACTACACTTACAACAGTGAAGAATCCGGGGCGAGGAGCATATCCTCGCCCTTTCATTTTTAGGGAGGAACGATGGGACAGCTAATTGACGGCGTCTGGCACGACAACTGGTACGACACCAAGTCTACCGGTGGCCACTTTAAACGTTCAGAAGCGGTATTTCGCAACTGGGTCACGGCCGACGGCAGTGCCGGCCCGCACGGTAAAGGTGGCTTTCGCGCCGAAGCCGACCGCTACCATTTGTATGTGTCCCTCGCCTGCCCGTGGGCACATCGCACGCTGATTATGCGCCAGCTGAAAGGGCTGGAATCGATGATTTCTGTTTCGGTTGTTCATCCACTGATGCTGGAGAACGGCTGGACGTTTGACGAAGACTTTCAGGATGCCACCGGCGACAGCCTGTATCAGAACGAATATCTCTATCAGCTGTACCTGCATGCCGACCCGACCTATACCGGCCGCGTGACGGTTCCGGTGCTGTGGGACAAACATCAGCACACCATCGTCAGCAATGAATCAGCCGATATTATTCGCATGTTTAACGGCGCGTTTGACGGCGTTGGCGCCCGCGCCGGGGACTATTACCCCGCCGAGCTGCGCGATGAAATTGATGAGTTGAACGGCTGGATCTACGACACGGTGAACAATGGCGTATATAAATCCGGTTTTGCCACCAGTCAGCCGGCCTACGACGAAGCGGTGACCGCCCTGTTCAGCTCGCTGGATCGCCTGGAGCAGATTCTGGGACAGCAGCGCTATCTGACCGGCAATCGTCTGACCGAAGCCGATTTACGCCTGTGGACCACGCTGGTCCGCTTCGATCCGGTGTACGTGACTCATTTCAAATGCGATAAGCATCGCATCAGCGACTACCTGAACCTGAACGGTTTCCTGCGTGAGATTTATCAGATGCCGGGCATCGCGGATACGGTGAATCTGCCGCATATTCGCCATCACTACTACCGCAGCCATAAAACCATTAACCCGAGCGGGGTGATCTCGGTCGGCCCGGCATTTAACTGGGATGAACCACACGGCCGCGATGAGCGCTTTGCCTGATTCTGCCGATTAACATTCGGGGCGATTTTCTTTTCGCCCCGAACGATCGACACTCTTTATTGATCTGGAACAAATTCCCCCAATTCGCACTTACGTATCTTTACTGACGTGAACGCAAATGCGGATTAACCGGAAGCCATCTTCCTGGAGTGGAACCATGATCAAGACTCTCTCTTTCTTCCTGGCCGTCGTGATGCTGTGCTACGTTGCCTTCGTTGGCCACTACTACTACGAAACGTTCTCAACGTTTAACGGCATCGAGCATTCTCAGGAAAGCTCGGCTAACCCAGCGCCGTAAAGGAATACCGGGCCCGTGGGCTTTATCCCTGACGCTTCGCCAGCAGTTTAGGGATCTCCCGCAGGCACCAGGCTTTGGCTTCACCCATACTGTCGCGTCGCCAGGCCATAATAATACCCACTTCCCGCGTATATTCAGGGCTGACCACACGCAGACGCCCTTCGGCAATATCCTGCTCAACCATACTGTATGGCATGGTGCCGACGCCCAGGCCCGCCAGTAAAGCACGGTGTTTATCTTCAATGGTGCTGACGGTCAGGCGCTGCTGTTTATCCAGCAGGGTCACGGTTAAAACCGGCCTTTCACGCGCGGTATCCGCCACCGCAATACCGCGGTATTTCACCCGGGTGGTTTCGGAAAGCGGCTCCGGCTCCTGATGAATCGGATGATCGGGGCTGGCAACGTAGACACTCATCAGCGAATAAAGCTTGCGGGTGTTGATCTCAGAAGAGGCGCGGAAATGCATATCGGGCGCAATCACAATATCGGCCCGCCCCTGCTCAAGCCGTTCCCACGCCCCGGCCAGCACCTCGGTCATCAGCGAAACCTGAGTGTTGGCTTTATCTGCCAGTTTTTCCACCAGCGGGAAAAGTAGCTCGGTGGACACCAGCGCTTCGGTGGCGATCGTCAGATGCGTTTCCCAGCCGCGCGCCAGCGCTTCCGCATCCGTCCTCAGCTTGTCGGCGGCCTCCAGCAGCACGCGGCCACGCTCAAGCAGCATCCGCCCAACGTTGGTGAATTTGGTGCGATGACCGGAGCGGTCAAACAACACCACGTCCAGCTCCTCTTCCAGTTTCTGCATGGTGTAGCTTAGTGCAGAAGGCACGCGGCCCAGCTCATCTGCGGCGGCAGCAAAACTGCCACGGCGATCGATGGCATCCATTACACGTAGCGCTTCAAGCGTCAGAGCACGATCTTTAGCCATAGCTTTTCTCTGTCAGGAAATTTGAATATACCGAGCAGATTAACTGGCTGGCATTCACCAGTCCAGAAACTTACCATAACCGAATAATAAATGGTCGGGCCAGCCCCAATTTACTAAGGAGAACAGCATGATCGTTAGTCGTACAGCGCAACAGTGTGGCAAAGCCGATTACGGCTGGCTTCAGGCTCGCTATACCTTCTCCTTCGGTCACTATTTCGATCCTAAACTACTGGGGTACGCTTCACTTCGCGTACTTAATCAGGAAGTGCTGGCACCAGGAGCTTCCTTTCAACCCAGAGCCTATCCGAAAGTCGATGTGCTGAACCTGATATTGCAGGGTGAAGCAGAATATCGTGACAGCGAAGGCAATCACGAAACGGCGCGTGCCGGTGAGGCGTTGCTGCTGGCTACCCAGCCGGGGATCAGCTACAGCGAACATAACATCAGCAAAGAGAGCAGCCTGACGCGGCTTCAGCTGTGGCTGGATGCCTGCCCGGAAAGAGAAAATAATCGCGTACAGCGGATTGCGGTACCGGAAGATAAACCCTGCACTCTGCTGGCTTCTCCGGACGGTAGTGAAGGCAGCCTGCAGCTCCGGCAGCAGGTGTGGATTCACCAGGTGGTATTACAGCCGGGTGAAAGCTTTCAGGTTCCCCTGCGCGGGCCGCGCGCCTATTTACAGTCGATTCACGGCGCATTCACGGCGGTTACCCATTCGCACGAGCAGGAAGCCCTCACCTGCGGCGATGGCGCATTTCTGCGGGAAGAAGAGAGCGTTCTGCTTACGGCAGAAACGCCGCTGCGAGCGCTGGTGATTGATCTACCGATATAAACTGAGCCGGGCAGTTGGACCGCCCGGCTCAGTTCCTGGCGCGTCACCACCGGCTGGACAATCGTCGTTGAATCTTGTGGATACCATCCCCAGCCATACGGATAACCCGGCGTATCCCAGCCGTTGTCCCAGTATGGCCCAACACCATAATCCCGATAACCCGTGGTGATCAGCCGATCGCTAATGTGCCATATCTGGTATCCGCTCAGGTCCATCTGCAAAAAGCGAGTATTCGCAGAACCGATTTTACCGCTCGTGGTACCCGTTACTGTACCAAGCAGGGTGACCAACCGATTTCGGAATGAAAGCGGCTCGATGTAACCAGGGTAGCGGGCAATAACGCGACCGAGGTAAGGTTGATCGAGTTCAGGTTTAGCCGATGAATCCAGCGACTGCACGGCGACTTCCAGCAGCGTTTCTCGTTCGTGATTAATCACATCCACCACCATCCCGCCAAACCTGACCTGTTGACCTTTATACAACGTGGGATCGTTCAAAACCTTCGCCCAGGTCATGGTGCTTAACTGGGAATAGTAAATGTCATTTCTGCGGAAGGTATGGGGGATGTAGCAACCGTTGGTGTATCCCATTTTTGCTTCTAAGCACCTGAGATACACCAACGTATTGTTTTTGAATGAGTTGAAGCTGACCGTTAAGCCGGGTTCTGTCGTGGACAGTCATTCATCTAGGCCAGCAATCGCTCACTGGCTCAAGCAGCCTACCCGGGTTCAGTACGGGCCGTACCTTATGAACCCCTATTTGGCCTTGCTCCGGGTGGAGTTTACCGTGCCGCGAACTGTTACCAGCCGCGCGGTGCGCTCTTACCGCACCCTTTCACCCTTACCTGATTTCTCCATCATCTTTCAGACTGCAGCTGCGTTGGCTGCCCTTACTCACCCCGGTCACTTAGTTAACTAAGCTCCCGAGGATTCGCTCGGTTGCCGCCTTGCCGCAGCCCGAAATCTTTAGGAGAACCATCGGCGGTTTGCTCTCTGTTGCACTGGTCGTGGGCTTGCGCCCCCCAGGCGTTACCTGGCACCCTGCCCTATGGAGCCCGGACTTTCCTCCCCTCTGTCTGTCTCCCCCGAGGGGGGACGGCAACAAAGCGGCGACTGTCTGGTCAGCTTCGGCGCGCAGTGTATAGCGTTTTCTATGAGTTGTCACTCACCCTGCTGCTCAAGGGCGTACTTATAGAGAGCGTTTTTTTTCACCCCGTGAATTTCTGCGGTCAGCGCTGCGGCTTTTTTCAGCGGCAGCTCGGCCTGCAGCAACGCCAGCGTGCGCAGTGCTTCCGGCGGCAGCGCATCCTCTTCGGCATGATAGCCTTCCACGATCAATACCATCTCGCCCTTGCGGCGGTTCTCATCTTCCAGCACCCACGCCAGCAGCTCGCCCACCGGCGCGCCGTTAATCGACTCCCAGGTTTTGGTGATCTCACGGGCCAGCACCACATAGCGGTCCGGCCCCAGCACCGTCACCATATCCTGCAGACTGTCGATTAAGCGGTGGGTGGATTCGTAAAAAATCAGCGTGCGCGGCTCCTGCTCCAGATCGCGCAGGGTATCGCAGCGGCCTTTGCTTTTAGCGGGTAGAAAACCTTCGTAACAGAATCGATCGGACGGTAATCCCGCAGCACTTAATGCTGTTACCGCTGCACAGGCTCCCGGCAGCGGCACTACGCGAATACCCGCTTCGCGGCATAAACGTACCAGGTGATAGCCCGGATCGTTGATCAGCGGCGTACCGGCGTCAGAAACTAAAGCTACGCTTTGTCCTTCACGCAACTTTGCCAACAGCGATTCTGCTTTCTGCTGTTCGTTATGGTCGTGCAATGCGAAGAGCCGCGCATTGATGGCGAAATGTTGTAGCAACAGTCCGGTATGACGTGTATCTTCCGCAGCGATCAGATCGACGCTCGCAAGCACCGTCAGTGCCCGCTGGGTGATATCGCCCAGGTTACCAATCGGTGTTGGAACGATATAGAGCGTGCTGGCAGAAATATCTGCCCGATCGTGTTGTTTCATTGTTTGATCCGAATAGCCGATTTAATATTGAGCATCTTGAAAAAAACATCACTGGATACAGTATGCTTCCTTCGAAAGTAGTTCGTAGCAAAGCCGGGCGCAGCCTGCCGCTTCTGCTGGTCGCCCTGATTTTTGCCGGATGTACCGGCCAGGCACCGCAAACGCCACCGGCGAATGTCCAGGGCGCTGCCACCGGCACCTCTGACTATTATCTGCAGCAGATGCAGCAAAGCTCAGATGATAACAAGGTTGGCTGGCAATTACTCGCAATCAGAGCACTGTTGAATGAAGGCAAACTGCCGCAGGCTAACCAGCAGCTCTCCCAGCTGCCACAGCAGCTTGATGCCACCCAGAGCCAGGAACAGCTGTTACTGCAGGCGCAGTTGCACATCATTGAGCAGAATTTCCCGTTGGCGGCTGACAAACTGAAGCAGGTTGATGTCGCATCACTCTCAAAAGATCAGCAGGCCCGCTACTACCAGTTGCAGATCGCAATTGGCCAGGGCCGCCCGACGCTGGACGTGCTGCGTGCCTATATTGCTCAGGAACAGCTGCTCGCCAACCCGGCTGAAAAACAGGCGAATATCGATGCGACCTGGCAGGCGCTGAGCCAGATGACTCAGAATCAACTGAACAATGTGACCATCAATGCAAACGAAAACGTGCTGCAGGGATGGCTGGATCTGCTTGGCGTGTATAAAGCTAACAGCAACGATCCGGATATGCTGAAAGCCGGTATTAGCGACTGGCAAAATCGCTATCCGTACAATCCGGCGGCAAAAATGCTACCGTCAGTGCTAAGCCAGGTAAAGAACTTCCAGCAGGGTTCGATCGGTAAAATCGCCCTGCTGCTGCCGCTGAGCGGCCAGGCGCAGGTCTTTGCCAACGCCATCCAGCAGGGTTTTAACGACGCGAAGAACGGTACGCTGATGCAGTCCGCTGCCCCTGAGGCTCCGCTCCAGGCCCCGGAAGCCGCAGCCAATCCTGACGCTGCGGCGACCGATGCCAATGCGGTGGTCAGTCCGTCAGCCGCACCGACAGACGGTACGGCTCAGCCGGATGCCGCACAGCCGCAGCCGGTTGCGTCCAGCAGCGTGGAAACGGCAGCGCCTTCAGGCAGCACCCAGGTTCAGGTTCAGGTTTATGACACCAGCACCCAGCCGGTGGATCAGCTGCTGACTCAGGCGCAGAACGACGGTGCCACGCTGGTCGTCGGCCCACTGCTGAAAAATCAGGTTGAGCAGGTGGTCGCCAGCCCGACAGCGCTTAACGTGCTGACGCTTAACGAGCCGGAAACGATCCAGAACCGTCCGAATATTTGCTACTTTGCGCTTTCTCCTGAAGACGAAGCGCGCGATGCCGCGCATTATATGTGGGATCAGGGCAAGCGATCTCCGCTGCTGCTGGTGCCGCGCAGCTCGCTGGGCGATCGGGTGAATAAAGCCTTTGCCGCCGAGTGGCAGCAGCTGGGTGGCGGCACCGTACTGCAGCAGCAGTTTGGTTCCACTGCCGAACTCAAGCAGGGTATCAACAGCGGAGCGGGCATTCGCCTGAGCGGCACGCCGGTTACCGTGCAGCCTGCTCAGCCTCAGGGCGTGACCATTGCTGGTCTGAATATCCCGGCGCCGGTGAGCGATGCACCGGTTGCTGATACCGCCAGCTCCAGCGGCAGCGTGGATTCGGTCTATATTATTGCCACGCAAAGCGAGCTGACGCTGATTAAGCCGATGATCGCCATGCGCGTCAGCAGCCGAGATAACATCAGCCTGTATGCCAGCTCTCGCAGCAACCAGGCCGGCGCCGGCCCGGACTACCGTCTGGAACTGGATGGTCTGCAGTTTAGCGATGTTCCGCTGCTCTCCGGTACGAACAATGCGCTGATGCAGCAGGCGGCGAAGAAGTTTAACAATGACTACTCACTGGTTCGCCTGTATGCGATGGGCATCGATGCCTGGTCGCTGGCCAACCATTTCAGTGAAATGCGCCAGCTGCCGGGCTTCCAGCTGAAAGGCAACACCGGCAATCTGAGCGCAACACAGGACTGCGTGATTAACAGGAAGTTAGCATGGAGCCAGTATCGTCAGGGGCAAATCGTTCCGGCATCCTGAGTCGCCAACAGCAGGGTGCGATGCGTGAACGCCAGGCGCGCCGCCTGCTGGAAACAGCCGGTCTGCGCTTTGTCGCCGCAAATGTCCGCTACCGATCGGGGGAACTCGATCTGATTATGCGTGACCGGCAGATATGGGTTTTTGTTGAGGTGCGCTACCGCCGCTCTGACCGTTTTGGCGGTGCGGTAGCCAGCGTCACCCGCAGTAAACAACAAAAACTATTGCGAGCGGCAGCACTTTGGCTGCATAGCCGTGGTCAAAGCTTTGACACTGTTGACTGCCGTTTTGATGTGGTCGCCATCACCGGAGAACAGGTGGAATGGCTACCCAATGCGTTTAACGCTGAATAACGGCGCTGAATGACAGGTCGAAGACCGCAAAAACTAACCAGGTGAATGACGTGCTGGAAAGAATTAAAGTCTGTTTTACCGAGAGTATTCAAACGCAAATCGCCGCAGCAGAAGCGCTTCCTGATGCGATTTCACGCGCTGCCATGACCATTGTGCAGTCGTTGTTGAATGGGAACAAAATCCTGAGTTGTGGTAACGGAACCTCCAGTGCCAATGCCCAGCATTTTGCTGCCAGTATGATCAACCGTTTTGAGACTGAACGCCCGAGCCTGCCCGCGATTGCCCTCAGCGCCGATAATGTGCTGCTGACGGCGATTGGTAACGATCGTCTGCACGACGAAATTTACGCCAAGCAGGTTCGTGCACTGGGCCATGCCGGGGATATCCTGCTGGCCATTTCAACCCGCGGCAACAGTCGCGATATTGTGAAAGCAGTAGAAGCCGCAGTCACGCGCGATATGACTATTATTGCGCTTACCGGCTACGATGGCGGAGAGCTCGCCGGTTTACTGGGCCCGCAGGATGTAGAGATCCGTATTCCCTCGCATCGCAGCGCCAGGATTCAGGAGATGCATATGCTGACCGTGAATTGCCTGTGCGATTTGATAGATAACACTTTATTTCCCCACCAGGATGTTTAAAGGAGCTTAAATGAAGGCATTATCTGCAGCGGCAGTGGTACTCACCGCATTAATGTTACAGGGCTGTGTCGCCGCCGTTGTTGGCAGCGCGGCCGTTGCCACCAAAAGCGCAACCGATCCGCGTACCGTAGGCACCCAGGTGGATGACGGCACGCTGGAACTGCGCGTCAGCAATGCGCTGTCGAAAGATGAACAGATCAAACAGAACACCCATATCGTAGCTACCGCTTATCAGGGCAAAGTACTGCTGACCGGCCAGTCGCCGAACGCAGAGCTTTCCACGCGGGCTAAACAGATCGCCGTAGGCGTTGACGGCGCCACCGAGGTCTATAACGAGATCCGCACCGCCAGTAAAGTCAGCTTTGGCACCGCCTCTTCCGATACATGGATCACCACCAAAGTGCGCTCTCATCTGCTGGGCAGCAACCAGGTTAAATCGTCTAACGTGAAGGTGACCACCGAGAACGGCGAAGTGTTCTTGCTGGGTCTGGTAACCAATGAAGAGGCGAAAGCGGCGGCGGATATCGCCAGCCGGGTAAGCGGCGTTAAGCACGTCACCACGGCGTTTACAATTCTGAAGTAAGTCCGTATTTAAAGTGTGATTTAAGGCGGGAAGGAACCTGCCTTAAGTTTTCACAGCCGCATGCGGGAACCAGCCAGGTTCTGTCGTTTTCCCGGGTAAAGCAACAACCTGCCTTTAACCCGCCTCCGGGTCGCCACGTTTTGACCTTCCTCTTTTTCTACAGCCGACTCAAACAGTCCATCGCCACGGCCTTAAAGCTGTCAAAATCCTTGCTATCGCGTAACCGGGTCATCGCCCGTTCGCGCATAAAGGTGACGAACAGATCGTAGATCGCCATCGCCTCTTCATATTCACTTTTGCTGATCGCCAGCAGAAAGATCACATAGGCGGTTTCATCGCCCCATTTGATCCCCTGCGGCGCGAGCACCGTGTAAACGCAGGTCTTCTTCGACAGCAGGCCGAGGGAGTGCGGCAGCGCAATCCCCTCGCCCAGCATAGTGCTGACAATAGCTTCACGCTCCTCGACAGACGGATAGAAGGTTTCGTCTACGATCCCTTCCTGCTCCAGCCGATCGCACAGCTGGCGAAACAGCTCAGAACGATCGATTTCGCGATCGATAATGCAGAAGTGGCTGGCGTCAAAAAACTTCTCCAGCATATAGGGACGGGTGCGATCCTGCAGCACCTGCTTACCCAGCTGCTCAAGCTGGTAATCGGTCGGGAACGGCGACATTACCACCACCGGCTTATCTTTATCGCTCAGCCTTGCTGTAGAGATCACGAAATCCTCTTCCACGCCCGCCAGCTGCTCGTATTCACGCAGGGAAATGATGCGGCGCACTTCAATCTGCGGGTATTTACGCATCAGCATCGCCTGGATCATCCGTACCGTCGAATTGCCGGTATCGCAGACCAGCAGCACCAGCGGATAGCGCTGATAGCCGACGTTATAATGGCGCTCCAGCCCGACGCCGATATGCAGCACCAGGAATCCCACTTCGTTTTCACTGATCGCGTAAGGCGTATATTTTCCCCAGCTGGAGACCGCCGCCAGCGTGACGTCGTACGCCATCGGATAGTGCTGTTTGATATTCGCCAGCAGCGGATTGGGGATATTAATCTGGTAGCGCACCCGGGTAATCATGGTTTTAATATGCGTCAGCAGATCGGCACGCAGCTGCGGGTCGTTTTGCAGATTAAAACCGTAGTGGCTATTGATGTAGTTGAGGATGTAATCCACCAGCGATTCACCATCGTCCGGGCTGATGGCGCTGGGCGCAGATTCTTCAATGCGCCGGGCGGCAATATGCACCTGCAGCCAGGCTTCTTCAGCCGGAGAGATACTTTTACCGGTAATCGGCCGCATCAGGTTAATAATGTGGCGGGCCGCATCGCGCACGTCGTCGGCGACATCTTCGGCGATAAAATCAGACAGCGGATAGCCTTCCGCGATGCGACGCACCGCCACCGCGCAGTAGAGGCGCAGATACAGCTCGGCATCGTCGGCCAGGCGGATATTGAAGCGAGAAAGGCACTCCAGCAGCATCGGTTGCAGCGTGGCCAGCATGTCCCGGTTCAGCGCTTCCAGCTTGAGCAGCGGGCTGTCGGCATCCTCCTGCGCCAACTGATAGAGCAGGTCGGTCAGGCAGGTGCGCATCGCCGCTTCGCTGCCAAACAGCTTCATGCCGTAACGTGGCCGGGTTTCAATCTCCAGGCCGTAACGGCTAAGCCATTCTCTGACCTCTGCCATATCACCTTGCAGCGTGGTGCGGCTGACAAACCATTCGTCTGCCAGATCTTCCAGCTTGAGGGAAAAAGCCGAGGTAAGAAAACGGGTCAGCAGGTAATGAACCCGCTCCGTTGAGGTTCGCGGCACGCGCAGGCTGGAGGTTGACTGCTGCAGCAGGCGGTCGTAGCGCCCGACATCATCAATCTTTAACTGATAGCCTTCGCCCCGGTTCAGCACAAAACTCGCGCCGTGGTCGGCCAGCAGCTCATTAAGGGCGGTTACATCGGTGCGTACGGTGCGGGTGGAAACGGCCAGTCGGCGCGCCAGTTCATCCTGCGGCAGGATTTCATTTTGCAGAAGGTCAAACAGCTGTGCCAGTCGTTGGTTGGGGAATCTCACGGGGTACCATTATCATCAAAATTAAACGTTTTATGGGGTGTTTTTATTCTCAGCCTACCTTTATTCGCGCCGAAAAAATAGCGTGGCAGCCTCTGCAAATATTCATTTGACAGATATCGCAATTTATCCAAAAAAAAGTGCGGAATTTTGTTTCGGAAAGAATAGATTTTCCCCGTCGTCGTAAGATCAAAAACGATCGCCCGGCGGCGGGGAATCCGGCCTACGCCATCACTTTTCGGGTGATCGCCATCAGTGTGGCGACATCCGCCGGACGGGTCAGCCCGGTGGCTTTATCAATGATCGAGCTGTAGATGTGCGGGATGATTTTCGTCACGCCGGCATCCAGCGCAATGCGCAGGATCGTCTCGTAGTTGTTCAGATCGATGCCGCCGGTTGGCTCCAGCCAGAAGTCGTTCGCGGCGCAGGCTTCGGCCAGCGCGCGAAACTCATTAATATCCACCATCTTATCCATCGGGAAGAACTTGACCGAGCTGCCGCCCATATCTTTCAGCATGGCAATCGCCGTAGCGACCGGCACAATGCCGTCTTCCGCTTTACAGCTCAGCGGACCGGTAGAGATTTTTACCATGCCGGGACGCCCGGTTGGCGATGCCAGACCGTTGACCACCGTTTCCGTCTGGCCCAGCAGCGCGCGGCTGGTACCCACGCCGGTGAACACCTGATTAACGTGCTGCGGCTGAACCTGTGCCGAAATCGCGCTAACCATCGCGGACTGGTTCGGATCGCCCGCGCCCAGCCCGACGGAAAGCGCGTTGTCGATCAGCGCCGCATACTCGCGCATATCTTTCACCGCGCTGTCCACGCTGTCGTAGTTTTTAGACAGTACGCCGACCAGCACATGACCTTCAGCAGCCACCCAGATATCACGGGCGTTCTGTTTAGAACCGGCCAGAACGTTAAGACATACGCGATCGCGATAGAATTTTGGTGTCAGTTTCATGCCTGTTTTCCCCTGGCTAATAAATCCTGAATTGCGGTAGAAATCTGGTGCAGCTGCTCGGCGGAGACGCTGCGTACGTCAACTTCAACAATGCCTTCGTTGGCCTTGTAGCCGCGGAAATAGATCGCCTGCTCGCCGGTCTTCAGCGCCTGAACCATCTCGCCGGTACTCATGCCGATGCGCGACTCATCGAAGTGGATTTCCGCACGGGCGATATCACGCCCGGCGGCATCCCACACCACACGCGCCTGAATGCCGTTCAGTCCGTTGAGGTTGGTGATAAACGGCGTCATTTTTTCCACCATCTGCGCGCCGCTGGTTTTTTCCTGCACCAGATAGTTTTCAATCGCCTGGGTGAGGCCAAGAATACCCTCTTTACCCACCTTCATCGCCCGGCCAATGCCCTGCGACTGGCGCTTAACCCACTCAACCTGCTGCTTTTTACCGATCACCAGCCCGCTGGTTGGGCCTTCGATCGCTTTAGCACCGCTGTAGATCACCAGATCCGCGCCCAGCGCGGTGTAGGCCAGCAGATCCTCTTCCGCTGCGGCATCGACAATCAATGGAACGCCGTGCTTACACGCCACCGCCACCGCCTGCTCCACGCTGAGGTGGCTTTTCTGCACGCTGTGGTGGGATTTGATATAGAGGATCGCGGCCGTGTCTGGCGTGACCGCCGCCGACAGCTGCTCCGGTGAGCATTCATTGGCGTAGCCCGCTTCAACCAGGCGACCACCGCCCAGCGTCACCATGGTGCCGACCGGCGCACCAAAGTTCACGTTGTGGCCTTTTGGCAGCACAATATCGTGCGGCACGGTCAGCGGCGCGGCGTGCAGGTTTTCCAGCAGCCAGTCGTTGTCCTTAACGATCACCCCGGCAACGGATTGCGCAATTCCGGCGGAGGCGCAGGAAACCACCACCGCAGCTTCGCAGTTCAGCAGCCCGGCAATGTACGTGCCGGTTTTGTTAACCAGGTCTTTCATCTCAAAGTAGTGGTTCAGACCGTATTTCACCGTCTCCACCACATCTGCCGCCGGGGTGGATACACCCAGAATGGTCATGCGGCCCGAGGCGTTAATCACCTGTTTCAGGCCATATTTCTCATAAACTGAAGTCATTACGTTTTTTCCCTTCATCGGTGAGGAATCCCTGCCCGCCCACCATCGCGGCAAGCGGTACCAGCTGCGTTTCACCAGCCAGCGTGTGGCCGTCAGAATCGGTAAACACACACGGTTGCTGCTGCTGGTCAAAAATGGTCAGATCGGCATCGCAGCCCACCTCCAGACGACCTTTGCCCTTCAGCTTCAGTCCGTCTGCGGCATGAGCGGTCACGCAGTCAATCACCTGCGGCAGCGTCATGCCCACGTGCAGGAACTTCGACATCACGTGCGCCAGGCTGTGCACGGGGCCGTTAATGCGGTTACGGCAGTAAATATCGGAACTGATGGTCTGCGGCAGAATACCCTGAGCAATCGCTACCCGCGCTACCTCAAAGCTGAAGCTGGCGGAACCGTGCCCCACATCCAGCCGAACACCGCGCTGGATCGCCCGGCTGACCGAGGCTCGCAGCTGGCCTTCCGGCGTCAGAATGCGGTTCGGCTTGCCGTTATAGCAGTGGGTGATGATGTCGCCGGAGGTCAGCAGATCGGCGATTTCATCCAGATTCGGTGGGTTATTACCGATGTGAACCATCAGCGGCAGATCGCCGTTCTCTTTCTGCAGCGCTTTGGCCCGCTCCAGCGGTTTAATACCGTTTTGCTCAACGACGCTGCTGCTGATGCGCGCTTTCAGGCCGACGATAAAGTCCGGACGGCGCTGTAACGCTGCTTTCAGCGCCGGACCATCGATCCTCGCCATATCGCCCAGCTCGTTCTGGGTCAGAATGCCGCTGCGGGCGATGTTCAGCAACGCGTAGACCCGGGTGGTGCAGTCACGCGTCAGCCGCCAAAAATCGTCAACGTCGTCGGCACCGGTGCTGCCCGCATCGATCACCGTGGTCACGCCGGTATCAACGCCGATGCGATCGGCTTCATCGTGATAAATCGGTGATTTGGGATAGCAATGAACGTGTGAATCAATCCAGCCCGCGCTCAGCCAGTAGCGTCCGGCCAGATCCCACTCCCGTGCTGCCGGACCGGCGACGGCGCCCACGGCTGCAATTTTCCCCGCCTGTATCGCCACATCATTTAACGAGTCATCGCTGAGGCGGGCATTGCGGATAATCAGGTCATACATGGTGAACCTCCGGATCGTGGCGGCCATGCCGCCACGTTGAGTGATTACAGGGCGACCGGGAAGATAGCGCCGAGCACCATCGCACCGAGAATAGCCCCGCCGGTAATCGGCTTACCCCAAAGGTAAAACAGCAGTGAACCCACCAGCGACCCCAGACCAATCGGAATTGATGCGGTCATCGCGGAGAGGATAATCAACGGCCCGAGGAAGCGGCCTGAGGTATTACCCGCGCCCATCATCACATCCGCACCATAGGTGGAGTCGCTGTTATTAATGGTGAATTTACGTGCCAGAATAATGATGTAGCCCACCGCCAGCCCGAGCACCATTCCGGTGACCAGCGACGCGGCAAAGTTCGCCACAGGGAAAATGAAGCCCGCACCCAGCAGCAGCGCTGGAACGCCCAAGCCGATACCGGTCTGGATGGCGCCGCCGATATCAAGAATCCCCACCAGCGAGCCTTCAATGATGCGGGCAAACAGGAAGCTGGCACCAAAGGCCGCTACCGCACCATAGACGCCGGTTTCCATTCCCGAACGCAGCATCGATACAAAGGCCACTTCGTTAAAGGCACCCAGGCCATAGACGTAATACATGTGTGTACCGGCGAACACCCCGGCAGAAAGCAGGCCGACAAAGATCGGGAATGACCAGTCGTCGTACCAAAAACCGCGTTTTGACTCTTCCATTTCCATCGTCCTCTTATTTGCCGCTCAGGGAGTTGTGGATCATCTCCAGCCAGCCCGGTACGCCGAGCTGGAAGGATTCCAGCATCTTCATATCGAAACCACGGAAGAAACCGCTCAGCACGAACAGCAGCACAATGGCGACCATCATCACTTTGGTGACGCGGTTCCAGCCCGCTTCTTCCACGCCCTTACCGATCAGGATGCCCAGTACCAGGCCCGGTACGGCGTTGCCCATGATCAGCTGCGCCAGGCCGCCGAAAATGGTTGCCCAGAAACCGGATTTCTTACCGGCATCGATTGCAGCCAGCCAGAAGATCACCGGCATGACAGTGTTCACCAGCAGGTTAGCGGCCGGGACCAGTACCTTAACCGCCGTGACCTGAAGCGCTGCCGGTACGGCTGAGGCGGTAGAGTTAAGGAAAGCGACGACGATCATGCCGATGATGCCGCAGGCAATCGCCATCTTTTTCGGGTTATGCAGGGTTTCCGCCACGTTGCGGTTCTTCACCATCAGCGCAGCAGCCCCCCAGTTCGGGATAATGCGGTGGTCAACGTCCTGAGTAAACGAGCCGGCGGCAACCGATGACGCCCAGGCGTTAAAGAAGAAGCCCAGTCCGAACGAGAAGTGAGAGGCCGGATCGCCTTCACAGGAGTTCAGTTCACCCAGTGTACGAAATGCGCCCATTCCCTGAGACGTCGGGGCGTGAAACATGCGGGCGGCACCGGCACCCACGCCGACCCCAACCAGCCCGCCGATAATCAGCGATTTAAATAAAATGATTAAAAACATCAGCTTTTCCTTTAGTTTTATTGCCCAACGTTTTTAGCTTTTCGAGGAGAAATCCACCTGCTCGGCATCAATCACCGAAACATTGACGGTAATCGCCAAATCCACGCTGTACAGCCGTCTTTCGCGCGCGAGGAAGAAGAACAGAAACTTCTCGGTTTTAACGCTCTGCGTGGCCCGCAGCACCTGAACATCAACCGGTTCAATGCGCAGCAGGATTTTGCTGGTGGATTTCAGTACCGTGTTTTGTACCCGGCTGAGGGCATCAGCAAAGGCTTTGCCCTTGCTGTCGCCTTTGCCGCTGACGGTCACCGTCGTGGTGAATTGCTCTTTCATCAGCCGTGCTTCTTCTGCCAGGCCAGAACCAGACGCTCGCCCAGCTCTTCTTTATCCATAAAGCCAAAGCCCAGCACGTTCGCCCCCTCGTTGATGGCGGTAACACCCTCATCTACGGAGCGCATGCCGTATTTCGCTTTATAGCCATACTTGGTCTGTGCGGTGATCGCACCGGCACCGCCGCTGCCGCAGAACGAGATGCCGAAGGTGGCATTTTCCGCTTTCATCACGTCGCCCAGCTTCATATCTGCCGCTACGCCCGGTACCACAATGGCTTTGCCGCCGGCTTTCTCGACGCCCGCAGCAACTTTCTGGCCTTTACCTAAACGATCGCCGATCACTACAATAATTTGAGACATGCTGTGTTCCTTTAATTCAATGAGTTATTACGCGTGCCGTCAGTAGAGCAGTTTGTTTTGCCATCCCCAAATGGCATGCAAACCAGGCACTATGAGTTTTCTTTCGCTACTTCAAAGTGGACGGAGAGAAGCCAGGCTTCCTCTTTGGGCAGATTGCCGAACAGATCCACCACCTGCTGCGCCAGCGTCATCGACTCTGCTGAAATATCTTCAAACAGTTCTGCTTCCACTTCCGGCAGCGGTTCGCCAGTCAGCGAGCGCAGCGCCATCGCCTTAACGTGTGAGGTCAGCATCTGCTGCTGAACCGCATTAGGCACAATGGTGCGTTCTGCAAACAGTCCGGCAATCTGCACCATCACCTGCTCTGCTAAAGCCTGAATTTCGTCGCTGCGTTCTGTGGCCGACAACGTTCCATTACTCACATCGATCCCCCTGTGTTACGTTTCGGCTAATACCAGAAACCTTTTTGCTGATGCGAATAAAGTACCGCCGGAGCGCTCGGCTGTGGAGAACGACTTTTTCCACTTCGAAACGGAAATAATGCCAACAAGAGCGATCCGGCTCGCAAAAACGTTATTTTGTGCATTTTTAATTTAACTACGAAATTTACGGTGCATTATCAGGAATACACTGCGCAATCCATGCGTTACAGGAATAACAGCGACACTTTCGTGAGAGGACTTTAATAGAAGAAGAAGAAGAAAAACTTATGGCAGAAAAAGGGCCCACTGCGGGCCCTGTCGTTATTAGCGATAATGACTAGCTGTAGCAGTTAGCGGAATTTCTTATGACCTTCGTCACGGGTTGCGGCAAATTGCTTCGCCTGTGCTTTTGCTCCGGCTAAATCACCGGCATTCGCCAGCTTCAGACTATCGTCAATCTGACCAATCAGCTTATCCAGCTCGGCATGATAGTCCTTCATCTGCGCACTGTCGGCAGGCTGCCCCTCAAGTTTGTCCGGCGTATGCGTTTTCGCATCGCTGGCGGCGGTGCGCATATCGCTTAAGGCGCGTACCATCTCCGCCTTATCATCGGTTTTCTGTACCGTCCGTAAGGCTCCTTTTAAAACGTCCATGTCACCTTCAAGATCCTGCGCCAGCAGCGGGGAGGCGGCGCACAACAGGGCAGAGCTCAACATTGCAATCAATAATTTACGCATATCAGATCCTATTTTTTATAAACGGGTATCATGCAAAATAAAAAAGGCGACTTTGCAGTCGCCTTCTATACTACGCGTAAATTGTTAAACTATTGTCCAGCAATGTTCATTTCTGGTAACAAAACGGAACCGCACTGAATATTGCTGCGGGTTTCAATATCGCTACCGACGCTGACCATATTGCGCCACATATCTTTCAAGTTACCGGCGATGGTAATTTCACTGACCGGATACTGAATCACGCCGTTTTCAACCCAGAAGCCCGAGGCACCGCGTGAGTAGTCACCGGTAATCCCGCTAACCGCCTGCCCCATTAACTCTGTTACCAGCAGGCCGGTTCCCAGCTGCTTCAGCATCTGCTCAAAATTGTGGCTCTGGCCGGCAATGCGCCAGTTGTGAATCCCCCCCGCGTGGCCGGTGCTTTTCAGCCCCAGCTTGCGCGCGGAGTAGCTGGTCAGCAGCCAGGTTTGCAGCACGCCGTCTTTGATAATGTCGCGCTGCTGAGTGCGGATGCCTTCGCTGTCGAACGGCGTGGAGGCCAGCCCTTTCAGCAAATGCGGCTGTTCCTGAATCGTCAGCCAGTCCGGCAGGATCTGCTGGCCGAGTGAATCCAGCAGGAAGGTCGATTTACGGTAGACGCTGCCGCCGCTGATTGCCCCCACCAGGTGACCAAACAGGCCGGTTGCCACTTCGGCGGCGAACAGCACCGGCGCTTTCATGGTGGAAAGCTTGCGTGGAGACAGGCGCGACAGCGTACGGCGGGCACACTCTTCACCCACCGACTCCGGTGAACTCAGATCGGTAATCGCCCGTCCGATGGTGTAGGCGTAATCGCGCTCCATATCGCCGTTCTCTTCGGCAATCACGCAGCTGGAAAGGGTGTGACGGCTGGAACAGTAGCCCTGCAGCATACCGTGGCTGTTGCCAAACACTTTGATGCCCACGTGGCTGTTGAAGCTGCCGCCTTCGGTATTGGTAATGCGTTTATCCACACTCAGCGAGGCCTGTTCCGCACGGGCAGCCAGTTCAATGGCACGATCGGCATCGATCTCGGCGGGATGGAACAGATCCAGATCCGGCGCCTCAAACGCCAGCAGATCGCGGTCGGCAACGCCGGCACAGGGATCTGCTGAGGTGTAACGGGCGATATCGATCGCCGCCTGCACGGTACGTTTGATCGCTTCCAGGCTGAGATCGGTCGATGAGGCGCTGCCTTTGCAGTTCTGATGATAAACGGTAATGCCCAGCGCACCGTCGCTGTTGAACTCGACATTTTCGACTTCACCATAGCGCGTGCTGACACTGATGCCGGTAGTTTTACTTACCGCGACTTCCGCCCCGTCAGAGCCGGCTTTGGCCAGTTCGAGTGCTGTCGCAACCGCCTGCTCCAGGATTTTTCGCTGTTCTGCAACTTGGGAGAGTAATTTCATCGACCTGCCGTATAATTAACAGTGCGGTTTCCCTGTGGCCTAACTCGTTCATATCCGGAGCTTTAAACCACCTGCAAAACCGCGCATGGGTGATAAGGGTTAATTTGAGTCTAACAGACTCAGAGAACAATTTCGCAGTAGCCGGCGTTTCCTGATAGCATTAGCCTCTTTTTTTGGAGCCTAACCATGACCAAGCAGCCCGAAGACTGGCTCGATGATGTACCCGATAACAAAGAAGAAGACGAAGAGATTATCTGGGTCAGTAAAAGTGAAATTAAACGCGACGCCGAAGAGCTGAAACGCCTGGGTGCCGAGCTGGTAGAGCTGGGGAAAAACTCCCTGGACCGCATCCCGCTGGATGAGGATCTGCGTGCCGCGATTGAGCTGGCACAGAAGATCCAAAAAGAGGGCCGTCGCCGTCAGCTGCAGCTGATCGGTAAGATGCTGCGCTCGCGCGATGAAGAACCGATCCGCACTGCGCTGGATAAGCTGAAGAACCGTCATAATCAGCAGGTTGCGCTGTTCCACAAGCTGGAAGTGCTGCGCGATCGTCTGGTTGAGAAAGGCGACGATGCCGTTCCGGAGGTGCTGAATCTGTACCCGGATGCTGACCGCCAGCAGCTGCGCACGATGATTCGTAACGCGCAGAAAGAGAAAGCGGATAACAAGCCGCCTAAAGCCTATCGTCAAATCTTTCAGTATTTGCGCGAGCTGGCCGAAGCCTAATCGTATGGACAGGGCTGCAACTCGTGCACCCTGTCCTGACATCTCCGGGCACTCGTTTTCCGCCCCGATCAATCCCACTCAGACAACGATCGCCGCCGGGAAACAGCCGTATGACTCAGGCAATACGGCTGACACCGTGAACAGGTTCGTTACTTTTCCGCTTTCGCCAGACGATCCAGCAGCTTCTGGTGAATGCCGCCAAACCCACCGTTGCTCATGACCAGAATGTAGTCGCCCGGCTGAGCTTTTTTGGCAATCATCTCGACCAGCGTATCGACGTCCGCGCTCCACTGCGCAGGCTGCACGCAGGCTTCCGCCACTTCTGCCACCTGCCACGGAATGTGGTGCGGCTGGAAGAGGAACACTTCGTCAGCGCGGCCCAGCGCCGGGGCCAGATCGTCCTTGCTGATGCCCATTTTCATGGTGTTAGAGCGCGGCTCCAGCACGGCGAGAATACGCGCGGTGCCGCCGACTTTGCTGCGCAGCGCCGCCAGCGTGGCGAGGATCGCCGTAGGGTGATGGGCAAAATCGTCATAGACTTTAATGCCGTTGCTTTCACCGCGCAGTTCCAGGCGGCGACGGGCGTTAATAAAGTCGTTAAGCGCACGGCCGGCATCTTCCGGTTTCACGCCGACGTGTCGCGCGGCGGCAATCGCCATCATGCCGTTATGCATGTTGTGCTCGCCCACCAGCGACCAGTTCACCTCAGCAACGCGTTCACCGTCCAGATAGACTTCCCAGTGGGAAGCATCCGGCGTCAGTTTTTTCACCTGCCAGTGGCCGCTATCGCCTACGATCTCCTGCTCGCTCCAGCAGCCCATCGCCATCACCTGCTTCAGGTTCGCGTCGTTTTCCGGCAGGATGATTTTCCCCTGCCCCGGTACAATGCGCACCAGATGATGGAACTGCTTTTGAATCGCCCGCAGATCGTCAAAGATATCCGCGTGATCGAATTCGAGGTTGTTGAGGATCAGCGTGCGCGGGCAGTAGTGAACAAATTTGGAACGCTTGTCAAAAAACGCACAGTCGTACTCGTCCGCTTCAATAACAAAGAATGGGCTTTTTCCTAAATTTGCAGAAACCTCAAAATTGCCTGGCACCCCACCGATGACAAAGCCCGGTTCATAGCCGCAGGCCTGTAAAATCCACGCAGCCATGCCGGCGGTGGTGGTTTTTCCGTGGGTTCCTGCTACCGCAATGACCCAACGGTCACGCAGCACAAAATCATGCAGCCACTGAGGCCCGGAAAGGTACGGAATATTACGTTCCAACACGGCTTCGACACAGGGATTTCCCCGGCTCATCGCGTTGCCAATGATCACTAAATCCGGGGCTGGATCGAGCTGTGATGCATCATAACCCTGAATTAAATCAATACCCTGCTTCTCCAGCAGCGTGCTCATTGGCGGATAGACGTTAGCATCGGAGCCGGTGACGTCGTGTCCCAGCGAACGGGCCAGCATCGCCAGGCCGCCCATAAAGGTGCCACAAATACCGAGAATGTGAATACGCATAGAAGGTCTGTTCCTTATTAGTTCGTCGCACAGTGTAACGCCCCCATCGTGCGGAAGAAACGGATTTACCCTATGTTCTTTACCATTCAATCGGCTAAACTGCGTACGCATACGTTGCAGTTTGTAAAACAGGCTGCTACTCAACCGCAGATTCAGGGATTGTGTTATGAAAACGTTAGGCGAATTCATCGTCGAGAAGCAACACGACTTTCCGCACGCAACGGGTGAACTGACCTCATTGATCTCCGCGATCAAACTGGGCGCAAAAATCATCCACCGCGATATCAACAAAGCAGGCCTGGTTGATATTCTTGGCGCAAGCGGCGCTGAAAATGTGCAGGGCGAGCAACAAATGAAGCTCGATCTGTACGCGAACGAAAAACTGAAAGCCGCGCTGAAGGCCAGGGGTATCGTTGCCGGTATCGCATCTGAAGAAGAAGACGAAATCGTTATCTTTGAGGGTGCAGAAAACGGTAAGTACGTGGTCCTGATGGACCCTCTCGACGGTTCTTCAAATATCGATGTAAACGTTTCCGTTGGAACTATCTTCTCGATTTACCGCCGTATCACCCCGCCTGGCACGCCGGTAACCGAGGAAGACTTCCTGCAGCCGGGTAGCCAGCAGGTCGCAGCAGGCTATGTGGTTTACGGCTCGTCCACCATGCTGGTGTACACCACCGGCTATGGCGTTCACGCCTTTACCTACGATCCGTCACTGGGCGTGTTCTGCCTCAGCGCCGAGAAAATGACCTTCCCGGAGAAGGGTTACACCTACTCCATTAACGAAGGTAACTACATTCGTTTCCCGCAGGGCGTGAAGAAGTACCTCAAGTTCTGTCAGGAAGAGGATCTGGACACCCATCGTCCTTACACCTCGCGCTATATCGGTTCTCTGGTGGCGGACTTCCACCGCAACCTGCTGAAAGGCGGAATTTATCTGTACCCAAGCACGGCCAGCCACCCGAAAGGTAAGCTGCGCCTGCTGTATGAGTGCAACCCGATGGCCTTCCTCGCTGAACAGGCGGGCGGCAAGGCCAGCGACGGTAAAAACCGCATTCTGGATCTGATTCCAGAAACGCTGCACCAGCGTTCACCGTTCTTCGTCGGCAACGACCATATGGTGGATGATACCGAACGTTTCCTGCGTGAATTCCCGGATAACTAACGGTTAATCAGGGCGGTCATGCGACCGTCCTGTTCTTTTGTTCATCCGCTATGCCGGGTGACGTTCAGCACCGATACCTGCGCCCCCATCGCAAAGTTAGTAATTTCCCGCAAATTGTGCTGCTGATAGCCGAGGATCTTTCCGTCGCTCCGCAACTGCGCCATGTCGATCAGCACGACGCCAAGCGTCGGCACGATTTTTTCCTGCCAGATAAACAGATACAGCCGCTCGGTGATTTTTACCGTATGGCAGCGATCAACGTCCGCCAGTCCTTTTTCAACCCCCTCGAGGCAGTGCCAGGCGTAGTTATTCGCGTTGAGGTAGACATGCTCATAGCATTCATGCGGGTTGTAGCGGTACTGATTACGCATGCCGATCAGATCCGGGCTGATGCCGTGAAGCGGCGAATCGGGGTTGCATGGGCCATCAAGCCGCCCGCAGCGTATTTCAACCCGAACCCCGGTCAGCGGCAGCCCCTGTTCAATGCGGCTGAAGGCGGCCAGGCGAATTTGCTGCTCGCTGGGCAGCTGGGCAGCTGGCCAGAAACAAGAGAAAAGCAGCCACGATGATGATCGCAAATCAGCGTCAGCGTACTGCTGCGGCGCTGGGTATCGACAAAATCGATAAACTCAATACCATCACGAATAGCCGTGATCCGGCACGGAACCGCCAGCTGGTGATTCCACTCCAGCATGGCGTCACCGGTAAAGCGGCAGCTTAACTTGCCGCCAACGGGGAAGTGCAGTAGCAGGGCCGATTTATGAGGCGCAACCACCGGTAATACATAACTCTCCCTGGCAAACCCGCCCGCAAGTTCGCCAACCGGGATATAAACTGCTTCAGTGCTCATCATAACCTCCATGGTTTTTTATAGGGTCACGGTACCCTGAACCGACAAGCACCGGGCCCAAAAAGCAGTGTTCATCGTTTCTTACGCACGCTTCATCGTCCTTAAGGACGAAGATAAATCCGCCTGTCTTCACCTAAAGTAGAAAACTGACCAGTGATGCAGCGGAGAGAAACACCATGCGCAATACCGGCTTTTTTCATGATGAACGTTGTTTCTGGCACAGCACCGGGATGCATGCCGCTATCTTACCGATCGGAGGTTGGGTGCAACCGCCCAGCGGCAGCGGCCACGCGGAATCGGCAGAAACCAAGCGGCGGATGAAGAACCTGATGGACGTATCCGGTTTATCCGCGCAGCTTCAGCTGCAGAGCGCCAGTCCCGCCAGTGAAGAAGATCTGCTGCGGGTTCACCCGGCTCACTATTTGCAGCGCTTTAAGCAGATCAGCGATAACGGTGGCGGCATGTTTGGCGAGGATGCGCCAATGGGGCCCGGCAGTTACGAAATCGCACGCCTTTCTGCCGGACTGGCAAGCGCAGCGGTAGCCGCCGTGTTGCAGGGCGAACTGGACAACGCCTACGCACTTTCGCGCCCGCCCGGACACCACTGTCTGCCGGACCAGGCAATGGGATTTTGCTTTCTGGCCAATATCCCGATTGCGATCGAACGGGCGAAAGCCCGCTTCGGCGTGGAACAGGTGGCAGTGATAGACTGGGACGTACACCACGGTAACGGCACCCAATATATTTACCGCCAGCGCAGTGATGTCCTGACCATTTCACTGCATCAGGATCGCTGCTTCCCTCCCGGTTATTCCGGCGAGAACGATCGCGGCGAGGGTGAAGGCTATGGCTACAATGTGAATATTCCCCTGGAGACCGGTGGTGGCCACGATGCCTATCTCTATGCGCTGGATCGCATCGTCATACCGCAGCTGGAAAAATTCCGCCCGCAGCTCATTGTTATCGCCTGCGGCTATGATGCCAACGCGCTGGACCCGCTGGCGCGGATGCAGCTACACAGCGACAGCTTCCGTGAAATGACCGCGCGAATGATGGACGCCGCAGACCGCCTTTGTGACGGCAGGCTGGTGATGGTGCATGAAGGGGGCTATGCCGAAGCCTATGTGCCGTTTTGTGGGCTGGCAGTCATGGAAACCCTGAGCGGTTTCCGCACTGAAGTCACCGATCCGTTACTGGAATTCATTAAACTACAGCAGCCGCGTGAAGCCTGTATTGCGTTCCAGCGCGAGGCGCTCAATCGTTTACAGCAGAAGATAAACCGCTAGCCGGGTCAGAACAATCTGCTATCGCTCCGACGTATTCTTAAACGCTGAAAAAGCGCAGGACTTTAAAGTTGACCTGGCTATAATAGCCGGCACTCAACCTAATATGATTTAAGGAACTCAGAATGAGCCTGAACCATGTACCAGCGGGCAAAGACCTGCCAGAAGATATCTACGTTGTTATTGAGATCCCGGCTAACGCCTCTCCGATCAAATACGAAGTAGACAAAGAGTCTGGCGCTCTGTTCGTAGACCGCTTTATGGCGACAGCAATGTTCTATCCGTGCAACTACGGTTACATCAACAACACCCTGTCTCTGGATGGGGACCCGGTTGACGTACTGGTACCGACTCCATACCCACTGCAGCCTGGTTCAGTAATTCGCTGCCGTCCGGTTGGCGTGCTGAAGATGACCGACGAATCTGGTGAAGATGCCAAGGTTGTTGCGGTACCACACAGCAAACTGACCAAAGAATACGATCACATTAAAGATGTGAACGACCTGCCTGAGCTGCTGCGCGGCCAGATCACCCACTTCTTCGAGCAGTATAAAGCGCTGGAAAAAGGCAAATGGGTTAAGGTTGACGGTTGGGAAGGCGTTGAAGCAGCTAAAGCTGAAATCGTCTCTTCTTTCGAGCGTGCTGCTAAGAAGTAATCTTTGCGCGCTTTGAAGTAAAAAAACACCGCTCAGTTAGCGGTGTTTTTTTTCAGGAAAGAGCGGTTATTCACCGCCCTCTCTTTGCAGCCAGTCACCGCTAACGATGCGCTTTCTGCCTGAGACGGAACGCTGATACACGTACAGCCACGCACTACCGTAAGGGGTTTGTAACAGCTCGCGCTTATACTCCCCGCCGGTTTCTCTCAGAGCATCCAGCTCTCCCAGGGTTGAGGCATCGATCCGATAAACTTCACAATAAACCTGTCCTTCCCCCGGGACAACGCCCGGGTAATGACCAAGGCTGTAGAGCTCGTAGCCGTCGATCAGATGATCGCCCAACCACTGCCCGTTCGTCATCCAGTGACTATTACCTTGCTTGCGTCGCAGACTGCCGTAGACAATTATTCGCATTGCTAGAACTCAAACTGATAAAGCACATCCAGAGCCTGATCTATGCCAGACACTGCTTCCAAATAGAGTTTGGGCATCAGGCGATAACGCAGAGTTAACGTCGCCAGTGAATCAAATATGCCAACACCGTATTTTACCTGTAGACCCGGCAGCACATAGCCGCTGACCTGCACCTGCTGGCTGTCACCAACCCCTGCAGTATCCAGCGCCAGGTTACTGACACCGAAGGTCTCGCCGATTTTACCCACAACTTGACCACTTTGTGCAACCCCCAATCCAACCAGAGCGGAAGTTAATGCGTCGCTGTCGCTGCCGGAGGTTTGCAGACCCTGCCCGCGAAGCAGATAGGACAGCGCTTCCTGCTGCGACATCGCCGGGTCGGAGAAGACCTCCGCCTTCGGCTCATCGGCCAGGCCGGTGACACGAACGCCTGCGGTCACGTCATCTTCGGTGGCTTCCGGGTTACGAATCGCTTCGATGTTGAGATACGGCTGATCCGGCGGACCGGCAAACTGCAGCTCGCCCTTACGCACAATCAGATCCTGCCCGTAGGCGTGGAAGCGCCCGGACGGAATGTTAATCTGGCCGTTCAGCCCCAGACCGCGCTTATCCTGCACCAGCTTCAGATCGCCGTTCAGCTTCGCCTTCAGACCAAAGGCGCTGAGACGCACATCGTCACCAACGTGGATAATCAGGTTGCTGTTGATCGGGATTGAGGTGGATTTCGGCGCAATCGGCTGCAGGTTTTTATCCAGCAGCACCTCATCAGAAGAGACGCCCACCGCACTTTCCGGTACTTCCTGCACCGTTATACGCGCCCAGGGAATATCCACCCGGCCATCCAAATTGAACATTTCCGGCGTGGCCTGAAACACCAGGTCCGGTGAAACATCCATCCGTACCATCGGCGGCACGGTGACCCGCACCCGATCGCCTTTGGCCGCGACGCGTGCCCGCCAGGCATTCAGCTGGCTCCAGTCGGCGTTACCGTTGAGCGCAATCTGGCCCTGTGACGTCTGAATCACCCCTTCCAGCGTTGAGCTCATGCCGTTAAACAGCATGGAAAGGTTAGCGGTGGTCAGGTCCACCGGCATAAAGCTGCCTTCCACATCGACGTTACGCAGGCCAAGCTGCCCGAACACCTGCGGCTTTTGCAGGTTGCCGCCCAGACGCAGGTTGCTGTTCAGCACACCGGAGACTTTTTCACCCTGCATCAGCGCCGGATTGAGCATCGCCAGCGACAGGTTGGTAATATTGACGTTGCCGGAAAGCATGCGGCGCCCCTGCGGATCGGCGATCTGCACGTTGCCGTCCAGCTGCCCGTTGTTGGCAATGCGAATCAGCCAGTCGAGCTGCGCGCGGCCATTTTTCAGCGCCGCGTTCAGGTTCAGCGCGTCGAAGGCGATGGGCAGCGTGTTCCCCTGCACGTCCTGCGCCACTTTCACACCGTTACCTTTCAGCGAGATGCGTCCGGTTGGCAGCGCGCCATCGGCGGTCCAGCTGACGTCCGCATCACCGCTGAACGAACCATTTAGCTGTGTCTCTTCCGGCATAAACGGTTTGATCATCGCCAGGTCAAAGCGGTTCAGCACCACCCGCGCACGCCCGGACGGGCCGGCTTCCACCGTCTGCGGAACGCACAGTTCGGCGTTAGGGTTCTGCCAGCAGTGCGGCCCGATGCTAATAGTCTGTTTGCTGTTGAGGTAGTCCAGGGCAATAGCACGGGTTAAGCGCCATTCACCCACCGGTGTGTCAAAGCGGGTGTTGTTCAGCGTCCCCTGCCAGCGCTGCGTGGCGCGATCGAAGCTGCCGTTCAGCGCCAGCTGGCCGGAAACCGGTTCGCCCTGCATATTCAGCTTCAGCTGGTGCTGCTTCTCGCTGCCGCTGGCATCCAGCGTGAGCTGCGAGATCGACAACGCATCCTGCTTAACCTGATCGACACGCAGATTCAGCTTGCCCTGGATCTGCTCACCGGAGCTGACGTCACCTTTCAGCAGCACGCGGCCAATACGCAGTTCCTGCCAGCGTAGCCCGCTGGCGGTCAGATCGGCCAGCAGCTGCGGGGTTTTCAGATCGCCGCGCGCGCGTATGGTACCTTTTGCCACACCACCCAGGCCCGGCAGGGCGTTATCCAGATGCTGGGCGTCGATATCCGCATCCAGGTTCAGCTTGTCGCCCAGCGAGCCTTTCAGGTTGATGTTGTTACGCCCCAGAATCAGCTTGATGCCGGGAATATCCCACTGGTTGTAGCTGTTGCCGTACAGCGTGCCGTCGGCGCTGATGGCGTTGTTACGCACGTTGCCGCGCAGCTTCAGCTCCGGCACGCGCATCTGCCAGCTGCCACCGTACAGGCTGCCGCGGGTGGTAATTTTACCGTCCAGCTTCGCCGGCCAGTCAGGGTACTGCTTCGCGGTGTTGATGCCGGTCAGAGTCAGCTCGCTGTTCCAGCTAATCGCCTTGCTCCAGTCCACCAGCGCTTTTAGATCGGCGGTGCCCTGCAGTGCGGCCAGCCTCAGTTTTTCGATAGCGAACTGCTCAACGTTGCCTTTGCCATCCAACGTAACTGTAGCGGGCGGCACGCCCTGCCCCTGTAGCGCCGCCTTCAGCGACATCACATAGTCGGTCGCCTTGCCTTTGAAGCTGAAATTGAAGTTGTCTGCTTCGTACTGCGTCGCCCCTTCCAGCGGCCAGCGCAGCTGAGGGCTTTGCAGCGTCATATTCAGCGGCAGGCCTGCTTCGGCAAGACGGGTGTCGGCATCCAGCTGTGCCCGCACCGGGCCGGAAAGATTCAGCGCCAGAGTCAGCGTTTCACGCAGACCGCCGCCGAGGGTCATTTTGATCTTTTCCTCCTTCAGCGGATCGATATTCATCTCGCCGTTAAGGGTGAAGTTCATCGGCCAGTTCCCGCTCAGCGTCGCCTCTCCCTGCGCGTTGAGCTGCCCCTCAACCGCGTCTACATCCAGCGTTTGCAGCGCCAGATGGTTGTTCTCGGTTTTGGCTTTCACCAGCAGGCGATTGATGGTGATATCGGTGTCACCGGTCAGGCGCAACTGCTCACCCAGGATCTGCTGCACATTGACGTCCAGCGGCAGGGTAAATTCTGGAAGATTCGGCAGCAGCGGCTGTTCGAACATCGCTTTTAGCGTTTCCCCCAGCGGTTTTTCTTCCGGCTGCGGATTTTGAATCTTCGGCTGAACCACTTCTTCATTGGCCACTTTCGCGGCTTTCGGCAGAGCGATCAGCAGCCCCTGAATGTGAGTTGGCATCAGCGTCATGCCGCGCCCTTCCCAGTGCATGCCGCTGGTAAAGTCCGCCAGTGAAACCGTCGTGTCGTCAATCTTCACATTGATGTTATGCAACGCCAGTCGGCTTAGCGTCAGCGGATACGGCGTGCTGATTTCGCCGGTCGTGGATTCCTCCTCAACCGGCGGATTCTCCGCTGAGGCCAGCTGTTTGCTGTCCACCACGACATTCACGTCTTTCAGCGAGAGATCGTTGACGCAGAATGCGCTCTGCCTCAAGCAGCCCAGCCGCAGCGCCAGATGAAATTCTCCGGCGTTAACCGCTACGCCAGGCATCTCGTATTTGACGCCCTTCAGCGTCAGATCGCGCCAGCCGCCGTTGACCTGCTGGATTTCCAGCCCCGGCACCCAGCGAGCGGCGGAGTTCAGCACCAGATGCAGTCCGCTGGTGGTGCCCAGCAGAAACGCAATGCCACCCAGCAGCAGCACAATAAAAATAAGTATGCCAATCAGGCCCTTTTTCCACCACTTCATAGTTCAGGCCCCAGTCCAATATAAAACTGAATATCGCGATCGTCCTGGTCACCGATTGGGCGGGCTATATCAACCTTGATTGGCCCTACCGGCGACTGCCAGCGCACGCCGAAGCCCGCGCCGGTCTTAAAGTTGCTCTGTTTGATATCGTTAACGGCTTCACCCGAATCGATAAACACCGCGCCCCACCATTTGCCCGTCACGTTGTACTGGTACTCCAGCGATCCGGTCGCCAGCCTGGAGGCACCTGTCAGCTTGCCATCGTCATCGCGCGGCGAAATGCCTTTGTACTTGTAACCACGAATGCTGCGGTCGCCACCGGCGAAGAAGCGCAGGTCGGGCGGTACTTTTTCAAAATTGTTGGTTTCAATCCAGCCGAGATTACCGCGCACCACAAAGCGATGTTTCTCTTCCAGTGTACGAATCCAGACGTTTTGCGCCTGCACCACCGCGAAGTCAACATCCGATCCCCAGGTGGTATCGGATACGTCCAGCGAGTAGCGCTGCGAGTCACCCCACGTCGGCATCAGGCCACCGCGCGAACGGGTGCGGTTAACGCTAACGCCCGGATAGAGCAGCATAGTGGTGTTGGTGACGCTACCCTGGGTAAAGTGATCGAGGCTCCAGCGCAGGTTAATCGCTCGCTGCCAGCCGCTGGAGCTGTCCCAGTAGCGCGAGGCGGCCAGGGTGGTGGAGTCGGCTTTGGTATCGTTAAGATCGGTGCGCTTCAGACCGCCCTGCAGCAGGTAATACTGCTCCAGCGGGCTTTTCAGTAAAGGCAACTTGTAGCTGAAATCCAGCTGCTGCTCGGGAGCAGAAACATTGGCGCTGGTAGAAAAACTGTGCCCTCGGGAGTTGACCCACGGTTTTTTCCAGGTCGCTTTAACGCGCGGCCCCACGTCAGTCGAGTAGCCCACGCCGGTTTCAATGGTGTTTTCCGTACGCGGCGTTACAACGCCGTGCAGCGGTAAGATTTTGTTTTCGCGGCTTTTATCAAAATCGGGTGCCACAACCACCGAGTTAAACCAGCCCGTCGCGGACAGACGGCGGTTCAGCTCGGCCAGATCGCGCGAGGTGTAGTAATCACCCTGCTTAAACGGCAGCAGGTTTTGCAGATACTCTTCGCGAATCTGCGAGCCTTCAAAGGTCACCGGGCCGAAGCGATAGCGTTGGCCGCTGTCGTAGTCGATATCCCAGAAGGCTTCGCGCCGCTCAACCGATACGCCGAGCTGGCTTTTGCGGTATTCACCATCAAAGTAGCCTTTGCGCAGCGCCAGGCCGGAAAGAGAGCTTTTAAATTTGTCGTACTGGCCATGATTCAGCACGCTGCCAGGCTTTGGCTTTCCATCACGTACCAGCTGCTGCACGTCGGTGTCGGTACGTGCGCCGCCGCGTAAAATAATAGTTTCACCAGCGATTTTTACCGGCTCGCCGGGTGTGACCTTGGCCAACAGTACCGGCCGCCCGCCCTTCGCCGGAGCGGGGCGCAGTTCGAAGTCGATCTGCGGCTCATAATATCCCAGCGCCTTCAGACCCTCTTTTACCGCCACGCTCACGCGCGAACGGAAGCGCCCGTCGGAGGTCACTTCATCGTTAGTAATCGTGGATAAACGCGCCCTGACGTTCTTCTGTAGTTCCCCGGATAATCCTGTCACCTGTAAACGCACATTCGCCGCCTCTGCGGCAGGTGCGGCGATCAGCAAACAAGACATGCAATAGACATGAATTCGTGGCACGCGTACTCCCGTTTTTTGCCAGCCCACCATCCACCGGGCTTAATCTGTAATTATTCAATAGGCTTAATGGAGTTTAACGTGCTCTCCGTATCAAACAAGTTTCAACGCTGTATTTACGGAATGATTCCAGTTTGGATTGCTTTTCACGGTATCTGCCATAAAACACCCGCTGTAAAGTAGCGATCCTCCCACCGCCGGAATTGTAAGCGCTCGTCGGCGCAGCTATAATCGCTGCACAGGCTTTTTCACAACCTGATAACCCTTCTGCCCCGGCGTACTTTGCCGATCTGGCGCAGACATTTTTGGCACGGATAGCCCTGTACGCTCAATACGCTGAATAATGCAGAATCCCGCGCGCTGCCCAGGCCAAAAATGACAAGTGATTAACCCGGCCCCTCTTCATTCGCGCAGTGATAAAACTGAATGCCATAAGAGATGAGCCATTGTATGGATAGTGTATGTTAGACAGCTTGCTTGTCATTTTACTGCTGATTGCGATCAGCTCATTCTTCTCCCTTTCAGAAATCTCTCTGGCAGCCGCCCGTAAAATCAAACTGAAAATCATGGCGGATGAAGGCAACATCAACGCCCAGCGCGTGCTGAAAATGCAGGAAACGCCGGGGATGTTCTTTACCGTCGTGCAGATTGGCCTGAACGCCGTGGCAATTCTTGGCGGTATCGTCGGCGATGCGGCCTTCTCCCCGGCTTTCCGCTCTCTGTTTGAACGGATGTTTGAGCCGGAACTGGCGGAGCGCCTCAGTTTTATCTGTTCCTTCACGCTGGTGACCAGCCTGTTTATTCTGTTTGCTGATCTGTTCCCAAAACGCCTGGGGATGATTGCACCGGAAAGCGTGGCGCTGAAAATCATCAACCCGATGCGTTTCTGCCTGTTCCTGTTCCGCCCGCTGGTGTGGTTCTTTAACGGCGGCGCCAACATTATCTTCCGCCTGTTTAAGATCCCGCTGGTGCGTAAGGACGACATCACTTCAGATGATATTTACGCGGTGGTGGAAGCCGGTGCGCTGGCCGGCGTGCTGCGCAAGCAGGAGCACGAGCTGATTGAGAACGTGTTTGAGCTGGAATCCCGTACCGTGCCGTCGTCGATGACCTCGCGTGAAAACGTCGTCTGGTTCGATCTGCACGAGGATGAGGCCAGCCTTAAAGGGAAAATCGCCCAGCATCCGCACTCCAAGTTCCTGGTGTGTAATGAAGATATCGACCATATCGTTGGCTATGTTGACTCCAAAGAGCTGCTGCTGCGCGTATTGGGCAATCAGAGTATGACGCTGAACAGCGGCGTGCAGATCCGTTCGGCGCTGATTGTGCCGGATACGCTGACGCTGTCTGAAGCGCTGGAAAGCTTTAAAGCCGCGGGTGAAGACTTCGCCGTCATCATGAACGAATATGCGCTGGTGGTGGGGATCATTACGCTGAATGACGTGATGACCACCCTGATGGGCGATCTGGTCGGTCAGGGCATGGAAGAGCAGATTGTAGCCCGCGACGAGAATTCATGGCTGGTTGAGGGCGGTACGCCGATTGATGACGTGATGCGCGTTCTGGACATCGATGAGTTCCCACAGTCCGGCAACTACGAGACAATCGGCGGCTTTATGATGTTTATGCTGCGTAAGATCCCGAAGCGCACCGACTTTGTGAAGTTCCACGGCTATAAGTTTGAGGTGGTGGATATCGACAGCTATCGTATCGATCAGCTGCTGGTCACGCGGGTGGATGCCCGCCCGGCGGCACCGGTGTTGCCGCGCGCGCCGGAAGCGGGTGCCGAAGAGTAACTTTTTGGTGATGGCTGAACGGTGCCAGCGCTGACTGACTGAGGTTACTCAGGGCTTCTGGCGAATGGTGCCAGCGCTGACTGGTCGGGGGCGGCTACGGGCCGGTCCTCTCGCCGCTTCGCGGTGACCTTCACTTCGTTCGTCAGCCTGCCGGACCGGCTCAGACGGTCCATCCCTGGCCCGACCGAGCCTTTCGCCAGCGTCCTGCTGGCGAATCCTGGCCTCCTTTCTACGTTCAGCGCTGCGGATTGCCCGTAGCCGCCCCCGACCAGTCCGCTCTTAACTATCAGAGATGCCTGTTAAAACCCCCCGTTTTCTCAAATTCCTCAATTTGTTTATACGAAGGATTGCACGCTGAATATTGTTCGAAGTGCTGTTCACTTTCTTTCTCTCAGCTGGCTTCGCTGAAATCGCTATGCCCGCTGGCCTGGTTTTAGCCCCAATGCCAGACAGAAGAAAAACGCGTCTGAGCGAGGAGTCTTATTTCTGGCAGCGAGTCAGCCTCTGCGGCGGCCGGGCAATCCACAGCGCTGAGGTGCAGGCGGCGGGACCGGAGAGACCCGCATGGACGCGGGACTCAGGCGTGGCGCGGGCAGGACGCCCGCTCCACGCCGATCCGCAAGGCCCGCAGCCGAAACCGAAGGTACCACGCAAAGCGTGGCGCGAGGACCGCCCGGTAGCCGCAGAGGCTGAACCTCGATCTCCGAAACCACCAGCAACTAGCAACTAGCCAGAATTGCATTTCCAGCCAACAGGCAACAAAAAAGCCGCTCTCAACAAGATAGCGGCTTCTTACTCTCTAACGAGCATCACACCCCAGTGAGCCTTCTCTTACATCAGTTAAACTCTGACTGGAGGCGCAAAACCTGGCGATTCACTTCTGACATCACACTAAAATGCTGCTTATCCTTCACGCGTGGAAGCAAGATCTTACCTTTATCGAACTCAAACGCACCAACATCCTTAATATACAGCCGACCACGAAACAGGGTCTTAACGTACTTAGCAACCTGAAGTGGGTTATAACGTTGGAATATTTTCATTGTTGATTGTACTCCTGAATATTTAACGTACGCTCCGTCCGTAACCAAATCAGAGACGAATCCGTGAAGCGCAAAGTGATTAGACTATAGAACACTGATTGCTTTCTATGTCCTTAATTCCCAATTTTTTTACTACGTTTACACATCATTACAGAGCACTATGTCATTTTAACGACAAGTCACAGTATAAACCTTCAATCCACAGGGTTTTGTGCAGTGTGTTGCAAAGATGTTATTTCGATGCGACAGCAGCATCATCCACACTTATTATTACATCTGCGTGAACAACTGGTCCGATCACATTCCGTTGGAGCCATTATGATCAAAGTTCGACATTTCCTTGCGCTGACCTGCCTGCTGCTTCCGTTTATCGCTGGCGCGCATAATTTGGCAGAGAATCAACGCGTCCCTCCGGTCGGCATCGCTGACAAAGGAGAACTGGTGTATCAACAAGATAAGTTTAGCTATAAAAACTGGAATAGCGCGCAGCTGGTGGGAAAAGTGCGGGTGATCCAGCATATTGCCGGTCGCTCGTCCGCTAAGGAGCAAAATGCCGCGCTGGTTGAGGCGATCAAAGCCGCGAAACTACCGCACGATCGCTATCAGACCACCACCATTGTGAATACTGACGATGCGATTCCCGGCACCGGAATGTTTGTGCGCAGCAGCATCGAGAGCAATAAGAAGCAGTACCCCTGGTCGCAGTTTATTATCGACAGCAACGGCAGCGTGCTAAAGGCATGGCAGTTGCAGAGCGGTGGATCGGCGATTGCCGTGTTGGATAAAGAGGGCAAGGTTCGCTTCGTTAAGGACGGCGCGCTGACACAGGATGAGGTTAAGCAGGTGATAGCGCTACTGCAGGAGCTTTTAAAATAATGTCAGTCCGGCTGGAGACAGACACGGTCTCCAGCCGCTGCGCTAACGATCAAAAGATCGAGACGCGGAACCCCGGATTGAGGAAGGATTCACGCGGCGTATAGTCCAGCGTTTTCCCCTGCCAGTCGTTAACGTGCGCGCCCGCCGCCAGAGCTACCGCATGGCCTGCACCGGTATCCCAGATATTTGTCGGCCCGAAGCGCGGATAAAGCTGCGCTTTGCCTTCCGCAACCAGGCAAAACTTCAGCGATGAACCAATTGCCGTGGTCTGATGCTCGCCCATCTGATCGAGGTATTCTTTCAGCTCCAGATCGGATGCCGCGTGTGAACGGCTGATCACCACCAGCGGAGGGTGGGCTTCACGGACCTGAATCTGCGCTTTATGGCCACCCTCTTCTTTCCACGCCTTACCGTTCGCTGCGGAGTACATCACGTCCAGTACCGGCGCATACACCACGCCCAGAACCGGCTTTCCGCCTTCAATCAGCGCGATATTGACAGTAAACTCACCGTTGCGCTTGATAAACTCTTTCGTCCCGTCCAGCGGGTCCACCAGCCAGTAGCTCTTCCAGCCCTGACGAGTCTGCCAGTCGGCCGGATCTTCTTCAGAGAGTACAGGGATCTGCGGGGAAAGCGCCTGTAGTCCGGCAACAATAATTTTATGCGCCGCAATGTCCGCCGCCGTTACCGGGGAATCATCGGATTTGCGTGCCACGTCCACCGGCGTGGGTGCGTTATACACCTGCATAATTGCGTCACCCGCTTCACGTGCCAGCTGGCAAATTTGTTCTAACACTTTCCACCTCCCGATCGGATTCATACTGGCCTGCTACACCGAGCAAACGCCAAAACATTCTACTGAGAATAGCAGTTCACCGCTTACCTGGTTAGCCATTAATTTTCAAAAGCATAGCGTAGAACGCCTTTGTGATGACACCGTTTTGATTATTTTCTGCCATAGCGCCATCGTTCCTCACCGTTTGGGTTTTTACGGAAAATCACGGCCAATTGTCAGCTTTCGATCACATTTTTTTGCATCATAACGATAAATTTTCATATTTTTCTGCGAAGGTTATCGAAATTCAGTCAGGCATCAGAAAGGGAGATAACATGTTTAAACCTGGCATCACGCTGCTCGCACTGCTGGTCAGCGGCACATTACAGGCCGCCACGGTCGATTTTCGCATTCTGGAAACCACCGACCTGCACAGTAATATGATGGACTTCGATTACTACAAGGATCAGCCCACCGATAAATATGGCCTTGTGCGCACAGCCTCACTGATCGCTGCTGCGCGCCAGCAGGTAACGAATAGCGTACTGGTTGATAACGGTGACGTGATTCAGGGCAGCCCGCTGGGGGATTATATGGCAGCTAAGGGGCTGAATAAGGGAGAGACTCATCCGGTTTATAAAGCGATGAACACCCTGAACTACAGCGTTGGCAACCTGGGCAATCATGAATTTAATTACGGCCTCGACTATCTGCAAAAGGCGATCGCCGGCGCGCGTTTCCCCTACGTTAATGCCAATATTATTGATGTCGCCAGCGGTAAACCGCTATTTACGCCTTTTCTGATTGAATCGGTGAAGGTGCGCGACCGCGAGGGGAAAGCTCATACGTTGAAGGTCGGCTATATCGGCTTTGTGCCGCCGCAGATTATGGTCTGGGACAAAAAGAACCTCAGCGGTAAGGTCACGGTGGATGACATCACCGCCACCGCGAAAAAATGGGTGCCGGAAATGCGCGCTCAGGGTGCCGATATCGTTGTGGCGATCCCGCATTCCGGCCTATCCAGCGAGCCGTATCACGCGCTGGCGGAAAACTCCGTTTACTACCTCAGCCAGGTTCCGGGCATTGATGCCATTATGTTTGGCCACGCGCACGCCGTATTCCCCAGCGCCGACTTCGCCGCCATTAAGGGCGCTGACATCGAGCAGGGGACGCTCAATGACATTCCGGCAGTGATGCCCGGGATGTGGGGCGATCACCTCGGCGTGGTCGATCTGGTGCTGAATAACGAGAGTGGCAGCTGGAAGGTGATCGGTGCCAAAGCAGAAGCACGGCCAATCTATGATAAGGCAGCGAAAAAGTCGCTGGCGGCGGAAGATCCGGCGCTGGTGAAAGTGCTGGCCGACGATCATAACGGTACGCGTGAGTTTGTCAGCCAGCCGATTGGCAAATCCGCCGACGTGATGGCCAGCTATCTGTCGCTGGTGCAGGACGATCCGACCGTACAAATCGTCAATAATGCCCAGCGAGACTATACCGAGCGCTTTATCCAGGGCGATCCCGATCTTGCTCGTCTACCAGTACTCTCGGCCGCTGCACCGTTCAAGGCCGGAGGCCGTAAAAACGATCCCGCCAGCTATGTAGAAGTGGATAAAGGCCAGCTGACGTTCCGTAACGCCGCCGACCTCTATCTTTATCCCAACACGCTGGTGGTGATGAAAGTCAGCGGTGCCCAGGTGAAAGAGTGGCTGGAGTGCTCCGCCGGGCAGTTTAATCAGATTGATATTCATAACAGCAGGCCGCAGTCGCTGATTAACTGGGACTTCCGCACCTACAATTTCGATGTGATTGACGGCGTGAACTACCAGATCGATATCACCCAACCTGCGCGTTATGACAGCGAATGCCAGATGATCAATCCGGAAAGCTCGCGGATTCGTGATTTAACCTTCAAGGGTAAACCCATCGATCCGAAAGCCAGTTTCCTCGTAGCCACTAACAACTATCGCGCGTACGGCGGTAAGTTCGCGGGAACGGGTGAAAAACAGATCGCGTTTGCCTCGCCGGATGAGAACCGCTCAGTCGTCGCTGCCTATATCAGCGCACAGACGAAGGCGCAGGGTGAGGTAAGACCGCAGGCAGATAATAACTGGCGGCTGGCGCCGATACTCAGCGATACGCCGCTGGATATTCGTTTTGAGACTGCGCCGGGGGAAAAAGCCGCTGAGTTTATTCGCACTCACGCGCAGTATCCGCTTAAGCAGGTGGCAACAGATGAGACAGGTTTTGCGATTTATCAGCTGAAACTGCAATAGCAGGAGAACGGGCGCACCCCGCAGGGCGCGCCTGAGGGATTACAGAATTTCCAGCAGTTCGACTTCGAATACCAGCGTGCTGTATGGCGGGATTGATGCGCCAGCACCGCGCTCGCCGTAAGCCAGGTTGTGAGGGATAACCAGCTCCCACTTAGAGCCAACCGGCATCAGAGTCAGTGCTTCGATCCAGCCTGGGATCACGCCGTTGACCGGGAATTCTGCCGGTTCGCCGCGCTGTACGGAGCTGTCAAATACGCTACCGTCGATCAGTTTACCGGTGTAGTGAACGCGTACGCGATCCTGACGGGATGGGATGGCACCTTCACCCTGAGTCAGCACGCTAAACTGCAGGCCGGTTTCGGTGCTGCTGACGCCGTCACGTTTCGCATTCTCTTCCAGGAATTTCTGACCTTCTACCGCCAGCGCTTTCTGACGCTCCTGGCGCACAACTTCAGCACGCTCATGAACTTCACGCAGCGCGCGGTGAACAACATCAACAGGAACAGCCGGGGCATTCCCTTCCAGCGCATCACGCAGACCCGCCAGTAGCGCCTCTGGTTGCAGACCCTGCAGACCAGATTCCTGCAGCTGCTGGCCAACCTGTAAACCGATACCGTAACTTGCTTGCGCTTCTACACTGTCAAAAGAAGGGGTTGTCATGGATTTTCCTTTCATCATTGATAAAACAGAAGCCGAAGCATAACAGCGCAGAGAACGTGCGTAAAATCCCATCTTCTACTGGTGACTTTTGATCGCGAAAGAGAAACAATAATGTCTTCAATTATTCAGAATGCTCAAATGGTTACCGCACAGCGTGTCTTTCCCATTCCCAGAATAAAAACAGACCACGTTTGTCCAGATTGCGGAATTTTTTCACCCTACGGGTAACCGGCTCAGCTACAGTGTATTCAGAGGTATAAATGGGCCAAATTGCCCGCCGGCGCAGGAAAAGCCAGCCACGTTTCTCTTTCGCATGGAAAAGCTGGATGGCCAGAGTCTTACTGATGGCGCGCAGCGTGCGCCGAAAGGAGGAAGCTATGCCAAACGCATCGAAAGTTTCACGCTCCCCCGCGTGGTTCAGCCATATCTGGCACCTGCCGGATAAGATGCGCTGGATGGACCCGCTCCCCGCTCCCCACCGTCGCGGTATTATCGCCGCCGTCGTAGTGATCGTACTCGCTTTCCTGTGGCCAGCCCCTTCCCCACAGCGAGCACCGGTTACGCCGCTGCAAAGCGGTTCTGAGGGGACTGAAGTGCCGTTACAGGCGAATATCGCCGACGACTTCCCGCAGGCCAGCAGCACGCAGGGTGATTCACGCGGGCAGTGGCGCAACTATACGATTGCATCCGGCCAGACGCTGGCGCAGCTGTTTCGCGATAATAATCTGCCGGTGAACGATGTTTTCGCCATGGCGCAGGTTGAGGGCAATGATAAGCCACTCAGCACGCTGAATACGGGCCAGAGAGTGAAGATTCGGCTAAATGCAGCAGGCATTGTGACGGGGTTAACGCTGGAGTCAGCGGGCAGGGAGATTCTGTTTACCCGCCAGGCAGATGGGTCATTTATTCGCGCTCAGTAACGCGTTGGCAAAGCTGGGGATGCACAGCGTCTTCAGCTTTCAGCAGAAACAAAAACGCCGGCACGAGGCCGGCGTTTTTAATTGCCAGAAGCGATTAAGCTTCAGCAACTACATTCACGATCAGTTTCGCGAATACTTCGCTGTGAACCTGGAAGTCCACTTCGTGCTCACCGGTGGTGCGCAGAACGCCGTTCGGCAGACGAACTTCGCTCTTAGCCACTTCAACGCCAGCTGCAGTTACAGCGTCAGCGATGTCGCGGGTACCGATAGAACCGAACAGTTTACCTTCGTCGCCTGCTTTAGACGCGATGGTAACGGTGCCCAGTGCGTTGATTTTCTCAGCGCGAGCGTTAGCAGCAGACAGAACGTCAGCCAGTTTGGCTTCCAGCTCTGCACGGCGTGCTTCGAAGAACTCAACGTTTTTCTTGGTAGCAGGAACAGCTTTGCCCTGTGGTACCAGGAAGTTACGAGCGTAGCCCGCTTTAACGTTTACCTGGTCGCCCAGGGTGCCCAGGTTTGCTACTTTATCAAGCAGAATAACTTGCATTACCTTATCCTCTTAAAGTCGTTAATAGACAGTTGCCGTTACTGATGACGATCGGTGTACGGCAGCAGGGACAGGTAACGCGCGCGCTTGATAGCACGAGCCAGCTGACGCTGGTATTTTGCACGAGTACCGGTGATACGGCTTGGTACGATCTTGCCGCTTTCAGTGATGTAGTTTTTCAGCGTTGCGATATCTTTATAATCGATCTCTTGAACGCCTTCCGCGGTGAAACGGCAGAACTTGCGACGACGGAAATAACGTGCCATTTGGCTAGTCTCCAGAATCTATCAATTCAATCTGCTCGGCATGCAGTACGAGTTTGTTCAGGCCGTTGCGCCCTTGATGGCTGCAAATAAAACCCTGAACCGTGACCTGCGTGCCGACCGTTATACTTTGAGTAATGGCCTGATGGGCTTTGCCGCTGATAATCACCGGCATACGGCACCAGGCTTGCCGGGTAAAACCGGCTTCCACCTGCTGTGATCGATGCTCAAGCACGAACTGGCAGTGTGGAATTCCTGACGGACTGACTTTTCGCATCGGCGTCTTGCACACGGTGCCAGACAGCGTCAGACGGTTAGCCGTCATAGAAATTACTCTTCAGAATCCCCAGCATCTGCATCATCAGAGGTTTCGTTAGCAAAATCTTCACGACGCTCACGGCGCTCGTCTTTCGCTTTAACCATCGGAGATGCTTCGGTTACCGCGTGCTTAACGCGCATAACCATGCTGCGGATAACGGCGTCGTTGAAGCGGAAGTTAGTTTCCAGCTCATCGATCGCTTCCTGCGGAGCTTCAACGTTCAGCAGAACGTAGTGAGCTTTGTGCAGTTTGTTGATCGGGTAAGCCAGCTGACGACGGCCCCAGTCTTCCAGGCGGTGGATCGTACCTTCTGCACCAGTGATGGTGGCAGAGTAGCGCTCGATCATGCCAGGAACCTGTTCGCTCTGGTCAGGGTGAACCATAAATACGATTTCGTAATGACGCATCGAATTTGCTCCTTACGGATTATTCAGCCTCCTGTCGGGGTCAGCCGCGGCCCATGGAAGCAAGGAACGTTATAAGCCGTAACCAACGATTAGCAGGCTACAACTTGAGAATGCGGCTGAAAAATTGACGCGTAATCATACTGGCGAGGGTTAGGAAACACAAGGTAAAGATCGATCGCGCAGAGAAATAAAACGCGGCCGCGGCACGGGCGATAAATTCTTGCTAAACGCCGCTGCGACAGCCGCCGCCGGGGCAGGATTCTGCTCATCTGCCACAGGGATTTCAGGGGAAATCATCTCCCTCTGACGGGGAATGACGTAAACTCATGCTACTGCCATCAAAGAGAGTTGAAGATGCGTCCGATCATTGCGTTATCCGTCATCCTGCTGCTGAGCGCCTGCAGCGCGCTGAAAACCACGCCCCAGCCGCCTCCGCCGCCAGCAAGCCACGCGCAGGAGATCGTCCGCGCCCAAACCACAACCCTGACCCGACTGGGTACCGCCAGCGTGACGGTGCGCGGTTCCCCGGACGATGCCGAGCGGGCGCTGGCGGAAAAAGCCAACGCCAGCGGGGCCCGCTACTACCTTATCCAACTGGTGAGCGAAACGGTCGCGCCCGGCATGTGGTACGCTTCGGCGATCTTCTATGGCCCTTCAGCTCATGCCGCTGGCGCGCAGTAGCAGGCACTGGCAAACCTCATCGGGGATTGCCGCGCCTCCACGTGAGTCCAGCTGCTGGCGGCACCACGCATCCGCCAGCGGCGGCTCAAGATGGCGCAATACCTGTTCAGCGGTCACCAGCGCAAATAGCCGCTCAACCAGGCTTCTGGCACGGGCTTCATCCGGCTGGCGCAGCATGAGCCTGAGCTGCCGCCACTGCTGGTCAACATGTCGGTTAACACCTTTCACCTCGGCAAACTGCGCGTCCAGCCGTTCAGCAATCGCGGGCTGCTTAAGTAAGACTCGCAGCACATCCAGGCACATCACGTTTCCTGAGCCCTCCCAGATGCTGTTAACCGGCATCTCACGATAGAGCCGGGGCAGTTCGCTGTCCTCGCAGTAGCCGATGCCGCCAAGTACCTCCATCGATTCGGCAACAAAAGGGATACCGCGTTTACAGATAACGTATTTGGCAGCGGGGGTTAGCAGGCGGCTGTAGCCACGTTCGGCGTCATCTTTGACATCAGACCAGGCACGAGCAAGACGCATCAGCAGCGCCGTTTGTCCTTCCAGTACCAGCGCCTGCGAGGCCAGTACCTGACGCATCAGCGGCTGATCCACCAGCATTTTACCCTGCACCTGCCGCTGATGGGCATGGTAGAGCGCCACCGAAAATGCACGACGCATCTGCCCGTGGCTGCCCAGCGCGCAGTCAAAGCGCGTGTATCCGCCCATTTTCAGGATTTGCCGCACCCCTTCGCCCTCGTCGCCAATGAGCCAGCCGATCGCATCCCTGAACTCCACTTCACTACTGGCATTGGAGCGGTTGCCGAGCTTGTCTTTCAGGCGCTCAATCTGTACAGCATTGCGCTCCCCGTTCGGCAGCAATCGCGGCAGGAAGAAGCAGGAGAGACCAGCGGAAGTCTGCGCCAGCACCAGATGGGCATCGCTTTGCGGCACCGAGAAAAACCATTTGTGCCCTGTCAGCCGGTAGCATTCACCGGGGCCACTATGGCTGACGGGGTCAGCGCGGGTGGTATTGCTCAGCACATCGGTTCCGCCCTGCTTTTCGGTCATTCCCATGCCAATCAGCAGGCCGCGCTTTTGTTCACCAGGCTGAAGATGGGCATCGTAGCGATCGGAGAGCAGGCCCGGCAGCCAGCCGTGAAAGTCAGCCGGCAAATAGCGCTGTAGCAGCGGAATAGCGCCAAATGTCATGGTGATCGGGCATAGCGTCCCGGCCTCGACCTGAGCATGCAGGATGAAACGGGCAGCGCGCGCCACGAAGGCATTCTCTGGTGCATCAGGCTGCCACGGCAGGTTGTGTACTCGATTCGCACACAGCCCCTGCATCAGCAGATGCCACGCAGGATGGAAACGCACATCATCCAGCCTTTCCCCCGTGGCATCGTAACGCAGCAGCTCCGGCGGATTACGGTTCGCCAGCCTTCCCAGTTCAAGCGATTCCGCGCTGCCCAGCTGCTGCCCGACTGAGGCCAGGCGTTCAGCATCCCAGCCAGCACCGTGGCGCAGCACGGCGGTGCGCAGCGGAATATCGGAAAGAAACAAATTGCTGTTGCTGAGGGGAGAGGGTTGATTGAAAACAGTATGGGTTTTCCAGTCCATCACGGCATCCTGTTTAAAACGGGCCAGATGACAGGATAAAACGGGTGGCGGAGAATGCTGGGGCGCAGGTCACGCCCCGAACAATTTACTTAACGCTGCGCTGACGTACCGCTTCAAACAGACAAATACCTGTCGCGACGGAAACGTTCAGTGAAGACACGCTGCCCGCCATCGGAATGCTAATCAGTTCGTCGCAGTGTTCGCGCGTCAGACGGCGCATGCCTTCGCCTTCCGCACCCATCACCAGCGCCATCGGACCGGTCATTTTGCTCTGGTACAGGTCGTGGTCGGCCTCACCGGCGGTGCCGACGATCCACACGTTGGATTCCTGCAACTGGCGCATGGTGCGTGCCAGGTTGGTCACGCGGATCAGCGGCACATGTTCGGCAGCACCGCTAGCCACTTTCTTCGCGGTCGCATTCAGGGCGGCGGAGCGATCTTTCGGTACGATAACCGCATGAACGCCCGCGGCGTCGGCGCTGCGCAGGCAGGCCCCCAGGTTATGCGGGTCGGTCACGCCGTCGAGGATCAGGAAGAACGGGCTTTCCAGGCTCTCCAGCAGATCGGGCAGATCCCCTTCCTGATACTGGCGGCCCGGTTTAATGCGGGCAATAATGCCCTGATGCACCGCACCCTCAGATTTGCTGTCCAGCATCTGCTTGTTCGCCACCTGAATCACCACGCCCTGCGCCTCCAGCGCTTTCACCAGCGTCTGTAAGCGGCGATCGTCGCGCCCTTTCTGGATAAAGACTTCCTGGAAACGCTGCGGGTCGCTGTCCAGCAGCGCCTGCACGGCGTGGATACCAAAAACAATTTCACTCATGGTTCAGTTACTCAAAGGTCATCATTCAGTTGAAAGGGGCAAACGCGTCAACGCTCGCCCCCTGCTGCCGGTTATTCTCACCGCTCTGTTAGTCGCCGTCGGATTTTTTCCCTGCGCGTTTCGCTTTGGTGGCGGCGGCGATTTTACGGGTTTTATCCGACGGCTTGCGCGGCTTTTTCTCTTTTTTTGCCGGCTGGGTGCTTTTCGACTCTCCCGCTTTGCGGAAATCGCTGTCCGGCTCGAAGTTTTTACTGCCAGGGCGCGGAGCGCGGCGACGGTTACCGCTGTTTTTCGCAGCACCACGTTTTTCACGTTCGCGCTCGGTTTTACCTTCTCCGCGCGGCTTACGCTGGCTGGAGATCAGCGCGAAGTCGATCTTGCGCTCGTCCATATGCACCGCATCCACACGCACTTCCACCGTGTCGCCCAGACGATAGGTGCGGCCACCGGATTCACCGATCAACCGCTGGCCGACGGCATCAAAGCGGTAGTAGTCGTTGTCCAGGGTTGATACATGTACCAGGCCATCGATAAACAGATCGTCCAGTCGCACGAAGAAGCCAAAGCCGGTCACGCTGGAGATCACGCCGCTGAAGGTTTCACCCACCTGGTCCTGCATGAAGTCACACTTCAGCCAGTCGGCGACGTCGCGCGTCGCTTCATCAGCGCGGCGCTCGGTCATCGAACAGTGCTGACCAAACTGCAGCATCTGCTGCAGATCGTAGTGGAAACCACCGGTTGGCGTGGTGTTCCCCTGCAGCGTGTTGTTCTCTTTCGCCAGCAGATACTTAATGGCACGATGCAGCAGCAGATCCGGGTAGCGGCGGATCGGCGAGGTGAAGTGCGCGTAAGATGCCAGCGCCAGGCCGAAGTGGCCACGGTTCTCCGGATCATACACCGCCTGCTTCATGGAGCGCAGCAGCATGGTTTGCAGCATTTCATGGTCGGGACGACCGGCGATATGGCTCAGCAGCTCGGCATAGTCCAGCGGCTGAGGTTTATTGCCACCCGGCAGCGTCAGGCCCAGCTCATTCAGTACCGAGCGGAAGCTCTTGATGCTGTCATCGCTTGGACGGTCGTGATCGCGGAACAGCGCCGGTTCGTTATTCTTCTCAACGAAGCGAGCCGAGGCGATGTTGGCGAGGATCATGCATTCTTCGATCAGCTTGTGCGCATCGTTGCGGGAAACCTGCTCAATACGCTCGATACGGCGCTCGGCATTGAAGATAAACTTCGCCTCTTCCGTTTCAAACGAGATGCCGCCGCGCTGTTCACGGGACTTCTCCAGCGCCAGATACATGCGATGCAGCTCTTCCAGGTCTTTCACCAGCGGCTGATACTGCTCGCGCAGTTCCTGGTCGCCCTGCAGAATATTCCACACCTTGTTATAGGTCAGGCGCGCAAACGAGTTCATGACCGCTTCATAATGCTTGTAGCCGGTCAGTTTACCTGTGGAGGATACGGTCATCTCGCACACCATGCACAGACGATCGACTTCCGGGTTCAGCGAGCACAGGCCGTTTGACAGCACTTCCGGCAGCATCGGTACAACCTGCGACGGGAAGTACACTGATGTACCACGGTTAATCGCTTCGGCATCCAGCGGCGTACCGGGGCGTACATAGTAGCTGACGTCCGCAATGGCAACCCACAGGCGCCAGCCACCGCCGCGCTTGCGCTCGCAGAATACGGCATCATCGAAGTCGCGGGCATCTTCACCGTCAATGGTGACTAGCGGCAGATCGCGCAGATCCACACGCCCTTTTTTTGCCTCTTCCGGCACTTCCTCACTCAGATGTGCGATCTGTTTTTCCAGCTCTGGCGGCCAGACGTGCGGAATATCATGGGTGCGCAGCGCCATTTCTACGGCCAGGCTGGTGCCCATATTATCGCCAAGCACTTCGACAATCTTACCAATGGCTTTGGTCCGGCGGGTTGGGCGCTGCGTCAGCTCCACCACCACTACAAAGCCCATTTTGGCACCCATCAGCTCTTCGGCTGGGATCAAAATATCGAAGCTCAGGCGGCTGTCGTCGGGAACAACGAAGCCGACGCCGGCATCGGTAAAGTAGCGGCCAACAATTTGTGCGCTGCGCGGTTCTACTACGCGCACCACGCGCACTTCGCGGCGGCCACGGCGATCGGCGCCCATGGCCTGGGCGAGAATGATATCGCCGTGCATGCACATCTTCATCTGCTCGGCAGATAGGTACAGATCGTCTTTGCTGCCTTCAATGCGCAGGAAGCCGAAGCCATCGCGATGGCCAATGACTTTGCCTTTTAGCAGGTCCAGTCGCTCCGGCAGCGCATAGCACTGGCGGCGGGTGAAGACCAGCTGCCCGTCACGCTCCATAGCGCGCAGGCGGCGACGCAGCGCTTCAATCTGCTCTTCACCGTCGATGGATAGCTCTACCGCCAGCTCTTCCCGGCTGGCAGGCTTTTCACGTTTGTCCAGGTGAGCGAGAATAAACTCACGGCTGGGAATAGGGTTTTCGTACTTTTCAGCTTCTCTTTCCTGAAAGGGATCTTTTGACATCGAGGTTCCTCCGTTGTCAGTTGCTGAGCAACACTGGGTCATTCAGCAAAATTTTGTATAGCGGATGGTTATCTTCCACCAGGTCAGCAAGGGTGTAATTGTCCAGCTCCCGCAGGAAACTCTGGACTGCATCATGCAGCGCCTTTTTAAGGCGACAGGCAGAGGTGATATGACAGAAATCGCTGTGGCAGTTCACCAGTTGCAGCGGTTCCATATCACGAACTACCTGACCAATCACAATCTCCTCAGCCGGTCTGCCCAAGCGGATACCGCCATTCTTACCACGCGTCGCCGCGATATAACCGGCACGGCTAAGTTGATTGATAATTTTGACCATATGATTACGGGACACACCATAAGTGTCTGTCACTTCGCTGATACTGGTCATCTGGCCCTCTGGCAGAGAGGCAAGATAGATCAGCGCGCGTAAACCATAATCGGTAAAACTGGTTAGCTGCACAGTAACCTCAAGGATAAAACCCGTATTGAAGCTTTCATCCGCTTAAGAATGGACTTTGTTAGCAATGATAATAAACCAGCCACCGTAAAGGGGCGATTTTATTTAAACAAGCGGCATTGGTGATAAAGAACTGACGGGAACGGCAGGAAACCAGTGCAGGAAAGGATCTGGCCGGGCATTGCCCGGCCTGAAGTACAATTATGCGTCAAACGGGTCGCGCAGAATCATCGTTTCACTACGGTCCGGACCGGTTGAAATAATATCAATCGGTACACCGGTCACTTCTTCAACACGCCTGATGTAATCAAGCGCTGCCTGCGGCAGACCATCACGCGTTTTCACGCCAAAGGTCGTTTCGCTCCAGCCTGGCAGGGTTTCGTAGATTGGCTCGATACCTTCCCAGTTTTCGGCTGCCAGCGGAGTGGAAGTCACTTCGCTGCCGTCCGGCATGCGGTATGCCACACAGATTTTCACTTCTTTCAGGCCATCCAGCACGTCCAGTTTGGTCATGCAGAAGCCTGAGAGGGAGTTGATCTGCACGGCGCGACGCACGGCAACCGCATCCAGCCAGCCGGTACGACGACGACGGCCGGTGGTAGCACCGAACTCGTTGCCCTTCTCACACAGGAACTCGCCGGTTTCATCGAACAGTTCGGTTGGGAACGGACCTGCACCCACGCGAGTGGAGTAGGCTTTAACGATACCCAGCACGTAATCAACATAGCGCGGACCGATACCTGAACCCGTTGCCACGCCACCTGCGGTGGTGTTGGACGAGGTCACGTACGGATAGGTACCGTGGTCGATATCCAGCAGCGTACCCTGTGCGCCTTCGAACATGATCAGGTCGCCACGCTTGCGCGCACCGTCCAGCAGTTCAGACACGTCAACCACCATCCCGGTCAGGACATCGGCAATCGCCAGGGTATCCGCCAGGACTTTATCGTAGTCAACCGCGTCGGCTTTGTAGTAGTTAACCAGCTGGAAGTTATGGTATTCCATTACTTCTTTCAGTTTGGCAGCGAAGGTTTCTTTGTTGAACAGGTCACCAACGCGCAGACCGCGACGGGCAACTTTATCTTCGTATGCCGGGCCAATGCCGCGACCGGTCGTACCGATAGCTTTCGCACCGCGTGCTTTTTCGCGCGCAACGTCCAGGGCTACGTGATACTCAAGGATCAGCGGGCAGGCTTCAGAAATGAACAGACGTTCACGTACCGGGAAGCCGCGATCTTCCAGACCTTTCATCTCTTTCATCAGGGCAGCCGGAGACAGCACAACACCGTTGCCGATGATGCTGGTGACGTTTTCACGCAGGATGCCAGATGGAATTAAGTGGAGGACGGTTTTTTCACCGTTGATGACTAGCGTATGGCCAGCGTTATGGCCGCCCTGATAGCGCACTACGTATTTAGCACGTTCAGTCAGGAGGTCAACAATCTTCCCTTTACCTTCGTCACCCCATTGGGTGCCCAGTACGACGACGTTCTTACCCATTTCTCAAAATCACCGATTGCTTAAAAATGGATTCTACCATCGTCATTTTAGTCTTTCAGCTGTTTTAGCATACGATTGCGTACTTTTTTGCCGACAATCGCCATAACCGGTCGGATATCACAACCTACGGTGGATTTAGCCACCGTTACGTACGCTAATCATGTAGTAGATCACAGCCCCCGCTACAACCAGCCCACCACCAACTCTGCGCAGTAATGCATCCGGTAGCTGCGCCATCGACAAAATCATCCGCCGCCAGATACGCGGCCACAGCATCGGGCCAAGCCCTTCAAAAACCAGCACCAGGCCCACGGCCATCCACACAATTGCATTCATCTTCGTCGATCTCGTTACTGTTCTGTCTGCCGCTGCCGGGCAGGTTCCGGCCATAAAAAAAGGCCGGAAATTCCGGCCTTTCGCAGTTATAACAGATTATCAGCGCGTCGTGGTAGACGGATTCTTCATAAAGCGGAAGAAATCGCTGTCCGGGCTGAGCACCATCACGTCCTGGTTGCTCTTGAAGCTGTTCTCGTAGGCACGCAGGCTACGCATAAACGCATAGAAGTCCTGATCCTGGCTGAAGGCATCGGCAAACAGTTTCGCCGCTTCCGCATCACCCTCACCGCGGGTGATACGCGCCTGTCGTTCTGCCTGAGCACTGATGAAGGCAACTTCATAATCCGCCTGCGCGGTCACTTTTGCTGCTTCTTCATCACCCTGCGCACGCTGGCTGCGGGCAACGGATTCACGCTCGGCACGCATACGGGCAAAGATCGCGTCAGACACTTCGGTTGGCAGGTTGATCTGCTTGATGCGCACATCCACAACCTGAATACCCAGCGCAGCCATACTGTTCGGGTTGATCGACGGTTCTTTGCTTGATGTTTCACGCTCAACGCGCGCCGCAACCGAAGCAATCGCATCATCCGCCGCCGGCGTTGCCACTTCATCATCCTGACCGGCACTGCCGGTGTTCAGCGCATCGCGAACGTCGGTAGTCAGGCGTCCACGTGAGTCGGTGACGATATCTTTAACGTCCAGACGACCAATCTCAGAACGCAGGCGGTCACTGAACTTACGTTTCAGCAGCACTTCAGCCTGGGATACATCACCACCGCCGGTAGCGAGGTAGTAGCGGCTGAAATCGCTGATACGCCATTTGATATAGGAGTCAACGATCAGATCTTTCTTCTCTTTGGTCACGAAGCGGTCGGCCTGGTTATCCATGGTCTGGATACGGGCATCAAGCGGCTTCATTGACTCCAGGAATGGGATCTTAAAGTGCAGGCCTGGTTCATAGACCAGAGGCTTGTTCTCATCATCACGCAGAACTTTACCGAAGCGCATCACAATGCCGCGCTGCCCTTCCTGTACAACAAACAGTGACGCGTACAGCACCACCAGCACAACAATCAATAATACGATTAATGGCTTACGCATCGATTAATCTCTCCCTTCGCGCTGGGTATCGTTACGCTGGGAGTTCACCCGGCGCTGATCCATGATGTCGTCCGGGCTGAACGACGTACTGCTGCTGGCGCGTTCACTGCCGCTGCTGGCAGGAGGCATACGCATCAGATTGGTGCTGTCTCCGCTGCTCGCCGGGGCGCTTCCAGACTGGCCGCGCATCAGCTGATCCAGTGGCAGAACCATCAGGCTGTTGCCTTTGTCATTCACCAACACTTTACGCGTATGGCCCAGCACGCGTTCCATAGTTTCGATATACAGACGTTCACGGGTAATCTGCGGTGCGGCTTTATACTCCGGCAGAATACGTGCGAAGCTATCCACTTCACCCTGCGCTTCCAGCGTCACGCGCGCTTTATAAGCACGCGCTCTTTCCAGCGTTTCCTGCGCTTTACCACGCGCTACCGGGATTTCTCCGTTAGCGTAGGCTTCTGCTTCACGCACTTTCTGCTCACGGTTTTCACGGGCAGCAATCGCATCATCAAATGCAGCCTTCACCTCTTCCGGTGGACGCGCGGTCTGGAAGTTAACGTCCAGCAGCGTAATCCCCATATCGTAAGGGCGGATGGTTTCTTCCAGCTCGCGCTGGGTATCGCTACGCACAACGGTACGACCTTCGGTCAGAATTCGGTCCATCGTTGAACGACCAATGACACCGCGCAGGGCACTGTCAGTTGCCTGGCGCAGGCTGTCATCCGCGCTGGTCACCGAGAACAGATAGCGTTCCGGGTTGGTCACGCGGTACTGCACGTTCATTTCAACGCGCACGACGTTTTCATCAGAGGTCAGCATCGTTCCGGAGGCAGAAAGCTCGCGCACTGCCTCAACGTTGACCGCACGTACCTGATCGATAAAGGTCGGCTTCCAGTTCAGGCCGGGTTCAACCAGATGGCTGAATTTACCAAAACGTGTCACTACACCGCGTTCGGCTTCTTTGATGGTATAGAAGCCGCTACCGGCCCAAATTACCACGACAGCCGCTGCCGCGATGCTGACCAGACGCCCGGTATTACCGGAGCGACGCTGATCGTTACCGTTGCCGCCATCGCCACCTTTTTTGCCACCGCCCAGACCACCAAGCTTATTGCTCAGTTTACGGAAGATATCATCCAAATCAGGAGGACCTTTATCACGCCCTCCCTTATTTCCCCCAGAGTTGCCGCCTTGATTATTGCTGCTTCCCCACGGGTCGCGGTCCTGTCCGTTATTTCCGGGCTGATTCCACGCCATGTTTATGCTCCATTAATTGTGTGTGCGGGTGGTATCCCAAGCCGGGATACGCGTGTCAGGCATAATCAGTCAAACAATGTAATTCACCAGCTCCGGCTCCTGCTTGCACAGACGTCGCCAGTCAACGATCGGCATGCGTATGTGTAAACCTACGCTACCATCATCCTCATTCCACTCTTTTTCTATCGCCTGAAGCTGATAAAAACGACTGCGCAGCCGCCCCGCTTCCGGCGGCAAACACAAATCATACTGCGCGATTTCACCGGCCAGACGCTCAGTCAGAGCCTGGAACAGTAGCGGGACCCCTTCGCCGGTTTGTGCGGACAACCAGACGCGGATCGGCAGGTTTTCTTCATCACGATCGATACGCGGGACGAAATCTTCCAGCATATCAATCTTATTCATAATCAGCAGGCTGGGGATCTCATCAGATTCGATCTCTTCCAGCACGACGTTTACCGCTTCGATGTTTTCATCAAGACGGACATCTGCGGCATCAATGATATGCAGCAGCAGCGTCGCCTGACGCGTTTCCTGCAGCGTGGCTTTAAATGCCGCGACCAGGTCATGGGGGAGATGGCGGATAAAACCCACCGTATCCGCCAGCACAACCTCGCCCACGTCGGCAACATTCACCCGGCGCAACGTCGGGTCCAGCGTGGCAAACAGCTGATCGGCTGCGTAAACATCGGCAGACGTCAAACGGTTAAACAGGGTGGACTTACCGGCGTTGGTATAGCCCACCAGCGAAACGGTCGGCACATCGGCTTTATTGCGCGACTGCCTGCCCTGTTCACGCTGTTTCTCAACGCGCTCAAGACGGGAAAGAATGAGCGTAATACGATTTCTTAATAACCGACGGTCGGTTTCGAGCTGGGTTTCACCCGGGCCACGCAAACCAATACCGCCTTTCTGCCGCTCAAGGTGCGTCCAGCCGCGCACAAGACGTGTCGCAAGATGACGCAGCTGCGCCAGTTCTACCTGTAATTTACCTTCATGAGTTCGGGCGCGCTGGGCGAAGATATCCAGAATTAGCCCGGTACGGTCAATCACGCGGCACTCACAGAGCGCTTCAAGGTTGCGCTCCTGCGCCGGGCTGAGCGAGTGGTCAAAAAGCACCACGTAAGCCCCGCTAGCTTTAACCGCTTCGGCAATTTCTACAGCTTTTCCTTCACCGACAAAGTATTTAGGATGTGGTGCTTTACGACTACCGGTAACGACACGGAGCGCTTCGACGCCAGCGGAAGAGACCAGAGTTTCAAACTCCTGTAGATCTTCCATATCTTTGTCTTGCGAAAAATAGATGTGTACCAGTACGGCCTGCTCACCGGCATCATAACGGTCAAACAAACTTAAACCTCTCAGAACCTGGTTGAACCTGCTACCCGATGGCCATACTGCATCAAAATCAGCTTAAACATGGCGCGCCAGCTCAATAAACGGCATTTTTACGCAATATCATCCCGCCAAAATGAGATGAGAAAATCCGGATAAAACGTTTTGCCAGGACGGGGAACGACTCCCCGTCATGGATAGACAGCGGCGCTATTTATTCAGCGTCATCATTGTCTTGCTGAGGCTGAGAAGATGCCCCTTGGTTACTTCCGCCATGATGATAGTTGCTGCTACCGCCACCCGCATTATTGCTGTGATGGGAAACGGGACGGGACGGAACAACGGTAGAGATCGCGTGCTTATACACCATCTGGCTAACCGTATTTTTCAAAAGAATGACAAACTGATCAAACGACTCAATCTGCCCCTGAAGTTTGATGCCATTCACCAAATAAATCGAAACCGGAACACGTTCACGACGCAGTGCGTTCAAGAACGGATCTTGCAATGATTGCCCCTTAGCCATTCTATATTTTCCTTATATGCTTGTTGTTTGTAACTTAAGAACCTTGCGATTCGAAATACGACGTAAAAAATTTGCGCGCGATAACGCACCAATTGTACACAATCACCCAGGCTTCGCACTAAGAACGTGTAACACTCTGGAATACGCTTCTTCGGGCTGTTCACTGTCAAGCCAGTGGACCTCTTTCCAACCACGTAACCAGGTTATCTGACGTTTAGCTAACTGCCGGGTTGCGCAAATTCCCCGATAAACCATTTCATCGTAATCAATTTCACCGGACAAAAATGACCACATCTGGCGATAACCAACACAACGAATGGAAGGCATATCCGTATGCAAATCACCTCGTGCAAAGAGCACCCGAGCCTCCGCTTCAAATCCTGACGCCATCATCTGATGAAAACGCTGCTCTATTCTCTGATGGATCAGTTCACGGCTCGCTGGCGCGATAGCAAACTGGTGAACATCATACGGCAGCGCATCTCCCGACGTTTTTGTCAGTTCCGTTAAAGTTTTACCCGAAATAAAAAAAACTTCCAGTGCTCGCGAAAGTCTCTGGGGATCATTCGGATGAATACGACGTCCTGCAACGGGATCAACGTCACATAACTGGCGATGAAGCGCTTCCCAGCCCTTCTCACTCGCCATTTGCTCTATACGCTGACGCACTTCAGGATCGGCCGCGGGCAGTGGGGATAATCCTTCCAGTAACGCCTTGTAATAAAGCATGGTGCCACCAACAAGCAACGGAATATTCCCGCGTTGGGTAATCTCCGCCATTTCAGCCAGCGCATCGCGACGAAATTCTGCCGCTGAATAGCTCTCAGCGGGATCGCGGATGTCCAGCAAACGATGAGGCGCCAATGCCAGCTCTTCTGCAGAAGGCTTGGCGGTGCCGATATCCATTCCGCGATAAATCAGTGCGGAATCAACGCTAATCAGCTCTACCGGCAGCGCCTGGCGCAGGGCAATCGCCAGCGCAGTCTTACCGGAGGCCGTAGGCCCCATCAAAAATATTGCCTTAGGCAGGCCAGCCTTGGATTGTTCACTCATACTTCAGGGCATTCATCGCCGTATTAATATCAATAATTTGCACTAATCCAGAAGGTGGCGATTTTACTAGCTGCGGGCAGAGTCGTTCAACATCGGCCAGCAGGGTAATCGCCTGCGAGTGATTCCAGTGCTGATGTTCAGAAACCGACTGACGCGCTAACCACTGCGCAATCTGACTGGCTGAAACATCCTGCTGCCGGGCCAAGTAGCCTAACAGTTCTGGAATCAAGTTTTGTAAATTTTGTTGGCGTAATGGTAAAGGCACCGCGCGCAGCATCACATGCTGCCCCTCCGCAAGCAGTTCAATACCCAGCTGATTTAGCAATGGGGCCGAATGGCTCATCGCCTCTCGCTCGGCTTTATCGAGCTTGAGTCGTACCGGGATCAGCAGCGGCTGCGGTTTAAGTCCCTCCGAGCCCGGTTCCAGCTGTGCCTGCTTCAGCCAGCGTTCTGCAACAGCAAGGGCAATCAGCGATAGCCGTTCTGCACTTTCTACCAGCGCGTAATGCTGCTGTAACACCATCAGGACGCGGCCAAAACTGTGGGCGTGGCCGCTGAGCGGTGCCTCAGCTGCCGGCTGTACAGGACTTGTTTCCGGCACGGGCAGGGTAGGCTCGTTACATCGCGGCGGCGGCGTATTCATTAGTTGCCGGTAAGCCGCTCCCTCACGTTTCTGATAAACCGGCTCCTGCCGCCGGTGCGGGAACATGGCCGCAGCAAGATCGCCAGGCGAGCGTTCTGAGGAAGCACCGGCAGAAGCGCTGCGCACGCCTGCTGAAAAGGATGGTGGACCGCCAGAAGCACGGGGAGTATCTGTTGCTGTGGGCTCAAGACGGAATTCAGCTCCAGCAGAATAGTCTGCAGCCGAAGGCGCAGGCGTAGAGAAATGATTTCCGCCCGCCGCCTGGCGATTTTCAGGCTGCCAGCGATCGGCGGGAGCGCCCGACTCCAAATCCAGCAGCGTTTCCTGACCGGTTTCCTGCAGAACACTCACCACGCCCTGATAAATAAAATCATGCACCAGCCGAGACTGGTGGAAGCGCACTTCATGCTTGGCCGGGTGAACGTTGACATCGACCTGATGCGGATCGATTTCAAGATACAGTACGTAGGCAGGCTGATGCTGATCGCCCAGCTTGTCCTGATAGGCCTGGCGAATAGCGTGATTAATCAGCCGGTCACGCATCATGCGTCCGTTAACATAGCAATACTGCAGCTCGCTCAGCACCTTAGACCCGGCGGGATCGGCAACCCAGCCGCGTAGCGCCAGCTCCCCGTGCTGCCACTCAATCGCCAGCGCGTGGCTGATGAACGCGGTGCCGCAAATTGCACCCAGCCGCCGTTCGCGCTGCGTGTCATCGGTTACGCCACGGTACTGCCTCACCAGCTTGCCATTGTGGCTGAGGCTAATCGCCACATCGAAACGCGCCAGCGCAATGCGGCGCACCACTTCATCGATATGGGTAAATTCGGTCTTTTCGGTACGCATAAATTTGCGGCGGGCGGGCGTATTATAGAAGAGATCGAGCACTTCCAGCGTGGTGCCCACCGGGTGCGCCGCAGGTTTCACCGTGACAGCCTGATCGCGCCCTTCAGCGTAAGCCTGCCAGGCTTCGCTCTGCGCCTCGGTGCGCGAGGTGAGCGTCAGGCGGGATACCGAGCTGATACTGGCCAGCGCCTCGCCGCGAAAGCCGAGGCTGATAATCGCCTCAAGATCGTCAAGCGTGGTGATTTTACTGGTCGCGTGGCGGGCCAGCGCCATCGCCAGTTCGTCTTTGCTGATGCCGCTGCCGTTATCACGGATGCGAATCAGCTTTGCCCCGCCCTTTTCGATGTCGATATCAATTCGCGTTGCGCCCGCATCCAGGCTGTTTTCTACCAGCTCTTTCACCACGGAGGCCGGGCGTTCTACCACTTCGCCAGCGGCAATCTGGTTAGCAAGTTGCGGTGGTAGCACCTGAATGGGCATAACTTTCCTCAATTACGATGTAGGGATGGTCAAGGTCTGACCCAGCATCACGTTTTGCGTTTTCATCTTGTTCGCCTGCTGAATCGCCTGCGGGCTGACGCCATACTTCGCAGCAATCGCCGTCAGCGAATCACCCCGGACCACTTTATGCCGCTGCGGTTTCGCAGCTTTAACCGTGCTGGCGATCTGCTTGACGCTCCCCGCAGGCACTTTCAGCCGCTGGCCAACCCACACAACATCTTTCTTCAGCGTATTCAGGGAGCGCAGCGTTGCCATGCTGACGCCATAGTGCGCGGCAATGCCCGAAAGCGTCTCGCCGCGTTTCACGATGTGGCGCTGGGTTGCACCGGTATACCTTGTGCCTGCCGGGGCCGGATTCGCTTCTACTTCAACCGCCGCGGCGGACTGCAACGGTCGGTTTTCCTCCTTTGGGAGCGATTGTAGCGGGTGCGCCAGGAAGTAGTTGCGCAAGCCTTTATAAATCGACTCGGCAATCTTCTGCTGGTAAGCGCTACTGCCAAGCAGTCGCTCCTCCGAAGGGTTGCTGATAAAGCCGGTTTCCACCAGCAGGGACGGAATATCCGGCGAGCGCAAAACGCCCAGGCTGGCATGTTCCGGACGACGTTTATGCAGCGCACCAACGCGCTGCAGCTGAGCAATCACTTTAACGGCGACATCATAGCCTACCCGCTGCGAGTGGCCGAACTGCAGATCCAGCACCGCCTGGCTCAAGTACGGGTCAGCCTGGCTATTGGCCAGCAAATCACCCGCACCACCCAGCAGCTCAGACTGTTTCTCATGCTGTTCAAGCCAACCGGCCATTTCACTGTTAGCGCGGCGGTTAGAAAGCACCCATACGGAGGCTCCCGAAGCGCTGCGGTTTGGGGCTGCATCCGCGTGAATGGAAACCAAAAGGTTAGCATTTTGCTTACGCGCCACGTCGGAACGGCCCATCACGGAGATAAAGTAATCCCCGTCGCGGGTCATCACGCCTTTAAACATCGGATCGTCGTTCAGCAGCGCCTTAAGCTTACGGGCAATGGCGATGGTGACGTTCTTCTCTTTCAGCCCGCCGCCGCCGATAGCCCCCGGGTCCTGACCACCGTGCCCGGCATCAATGGCCACAATCACCGCATCGCTGCTGCTGGCTGAGGTGCTGCGCGGGCGAGCGGTTTGCGTTCCGCTGGTGACGGCCGTCACCGGATTAGCATTAAACGGATTTTTCTCCGGCTGGCTGCTGGTCGTGCGAGAAGCCGTACTGCTGCTGACCGCGGCCCGAGAAGTGTTACTGTTGCTGACCGGTGCCGGCCGGCTGGCCACCTTCGCCGGCCGCGAGCCGCTGATAGTAAACACCACGTCGTAGCTGCTGCCTTTTTTCTGGGTCACCGCCCGGGTTTTACCCGGCTGGGTGAGTTCGAACACCAGGCGAATACTCTGGCTGTCTTTCGCTTCGCTGGAGCGAATGCGTTTAACAATATTTTCGCCGCTGAAGGTCAGCGGCAGCCCACCGACAATACCGCTCTGGCGGATGTCCAGCACCACGCGTTCGGGATTATGCAGTGGAAAGAAAGCGTAAATCGGCTGCCCGGAAAAGCTCAATGTCACTTTGGCTTCATCGCTGCCGTTGGAGACTTTAATGTCGGAAAGGCTGGCTGCCACGGAGGCAAACGAGCAGAAAAACAGGATAAGCAAAAACCAGGATTTAATCTGCCGCATCATACCTCACCCTGCTGTGATGCAAACTGCCGCAGCATGGACTCGCCGGCAGCGGAACGCGCACGCAGTTCAGCCTGGCGTGCATGCCCCTGATAGCTCAGATGCAGCTCCATATCCGGCTCCGGTAGCACGCCGGTTCCCTGCTGCGGCCACTCCACCAGACAGATGCTGTCATTGGCGAAGTAATCGCGGATGCCCATAAACTCCAGCTCTTCCGGATCGGCCAGGCGATACAGGTCAAAATGATATACGCGGCGATCGACCAGCTCGTAGGGTTCTACCAGCGTATAGGTTGGACTTTTCACATTCCCCTGATGCCCTAAAGCCTGCAGAAATCCGCGACTGAACGTCGTTTTTCCCGCGCCCAGGTCGCCGTACAGATAAAGAGTTGCCGCGCCGTCACAGACGCGGGCCAGTTGGGCACCCAATGCGAGGGTTGCTGCCTCATCGGGCAACGCGATTACACAGGTCATCATTCTTTTTATTCGACATCTCAGGATTGACAAACAGATACAGCACGGAAAACAGATCGGTGGCTAACATGCCGCGTGTACCATAGCGTGCGGCCACCGCGTCGGCTGCCGCTCCGTGCGCAACGCATCCTGCGCAGGCTGCATCGTAGAGCGAAAATTTTTGCCCCGCAAGGCTACCGATGATGCCAGATAACACATCTCCCATACCACCGCTGGCCATACCGGCGTTACCTACATCGGCAATCGCCAGTTTACCGCTCTCTTCCGCGACCAGCGTTCCGGCACCTTTCAGTACCACCACGCCGCCATAGCGCTTTACCAGCCGCCGCACCGCAAGTAAGCGGTCGCTTTCAATTTCACTCACTTTCACGTTCAGCAGGCGCGCTGCTTCACCGGGATGCGGCGTAATAATCCGATTTTGACGTTTATCGGGACTGATTGCCAGCAGGTTAAGCGCATCGGCATCCCAAAGCATCGGTTTATGAGAGTTTTCTACTTTTTTCAGCGCTTTTTTACCCCATGCCCTTTGTCCCATTCCCGGCCCAATCACAATAAAATCAGCCCATTCCAACCCGTCATCCAGAGCTGAAGCGGTTAACTCCTGCACCATCAGCTCGGGTCGCGCCGTCAGTAACGAAGCAACGTTCTCAATGTGAGTAAGTACTCGCACAAGACCAGATCCGGCGCGCAAAGCCGCTTCAGCCGCCATACGAATAGCCCCAGCGGTACCGTGATCGCCGCCAATCAGCAGCAGGCGGCCGTGATCGCCCTTGTGGGAAGTGGCCTGCCGAGGTTTCAGCCAGTGGGAAAGATAACCGGCATCATAGCGGGCGATGGGGGCCTGCTGCGTTATCAGCCAGGGATCAAGATTCAGCCTGTGATAATCAAGTTGCCCAACGTGATCGCGCGCTTTTCCGGTCAGTAAACCTGGTTTAAGGGCGATAAACGTCAGGGTGAATGTTGCTTCGATGGCCATACCAGGCGTAGTGCCGTTAGCGGACACTAACCCAGATGGCACATCAACGGCAAAAACCGGTGCCGGATGGCGATTTGCCTGCTCAATCAGGCGATCGTAAGGTGCGGCCGGAGCCCGGTTCATCCCGGTACCCAGCAGCGCATCGACAATCACATCCAGATCGTCCGGCCAGTCAATCGCCGTATCGTGAATCACACCTCCGGCGGCAAGCCAGGCAGCACGCGCCTGCTGCGCTTCATCCGGCAGCGCACGACGACCTTCCACGGCGATAAGCGTGGCCGCCAGTCCGGCAGCTTTCGCCAGCCGCGCGATGATAAAACCATCCCCGCCATTGTTGCCATGCCCGCAGAGGATCAGCCAGCGTTGGGATTCCGGCCACAGGCTCCGTATCCGGTTAAACGCCGCTTCCCCCGCCCGCTGCATCAGTTCAAAGAGGGTAATTCCCTGCGCATCAGCGCCTTCCCGCTCAAGCTGCGCTATCGCCTCCACAGGCCAGACAGAATAGGGTAAACTGATGTTGTCTTTCTGCTGGTTCAGGTTCTTCATGTCGCATCCTCTCGATTTCCATCAACTCGCCCTGGATATTAAACAGTGGGGGCTGTCGCTCGGCTTTCAGCAGGTCGGTATCTGCGATACCGATTTAACGCTGGAGGAGCCGCGCCTGCAGGCCTGGCTGGATAAACAATACCACGGGGAGATGGACTGGATGGCACGTCACGGCATGATGCGCGCCCGTCCCCATGAATTGATGCCAGGCACGCTACGGGTGATCAGCGTGCGTATGAATTACCTGCCTGCAAAAGCATCGTTTGCCAGCACGCTGCGGAATCCCCAACTGGGCTATGTTAGCCGTTATGCTCTTGGTCGTGATTACCACAAAGTATTGCGTAATCGTCTAAAAAAGTTAGGCGATATGATCCGCGAGCGCTGCGAGGAAGCGCAATTTCGTCCTTTTGTTGATTCAGCACCGGTGCTGGAACGTCCACTGGCGGCAAAAGCAGGGCTCGGCTGGACCGGTAAACATTCACTGATCCTGAATCGCGAAGCGGGATCGTGGTTTTTCCTTGGTGAACTGCTGATCGACCTCCCCCTCCCCGTAGACAGCCCGGTGGAAGAGAACTGCGGACGCTGCGTGGCCTGTATCACCACCTGCCCAACCGGGGCGATTGTAGAACCCTATAAGGTCGATGCGCGGCGCTGTATTTCCTATCTGACCATTGAGCTGGAGGGTGCCATCCCAGAGGAATTCCGGCCGCTGATTGGTAACCGCATCTACGGCTGCGATGACTGCCAGCTAATCTGTCCATGGAACCGCTACGGCCAGCTGACTGATGAGGATGATTTCAGCCCACGAGCCGTCCTGCATGCTCCGCCGCTTATCGATCTGTTCGCCTGGGACGAGGCAAAATTCCTGAGGGTGACCGAGGGATCGGCGATTCGACGTATCGGGCACCTGCGCTGGCTGCGTAACGTGGCCGTCGCGTTGGGTAATGCCCCCTGGAACGAATCGCACCTTCAGGCTTTAGGGGCAAGACTGGGGGAAAATGACATGCTGGATGAGCACATACGCTGGGCAATCAGCTGCCAGCTGGCAAAACGCGATGAGAATGTTATTGAGGTTCAAAGCAGCCAGCAACGACGCCTGGTCCGAGCGGTAGAGAAAGGATTACCGCGTGATGCTTAAATGCACAATCGGGTCAATTTTTACCGCAGCAGATCTTTCCACACGCTGTGAATAAAAATAAAAAAGCTTTGTCATTCAACCCTCACAGAAATGACAAGCGATCCAGATAACATTTTGAAATATTAATAAATAGATAAAAAACAACAAGTTAGAAGTAAATCATGGGAATTTGCCGATCGAGCAATTGCTGGCAGAAGAAAACTATCCTGTGGATAACTCTGTTCAAAACAATTTTCGTTTGGTAATGAAAAACAAACATTCTTCAGCAGTAGGCTGTGGATAATTTGACAATTATGATGAGATAAAAATTATTGGAGCGGGAAACGAGACTCGAACTCGCGACCCCGACCTTGGCAAGGTCGTGCTCTACCAACTGAGCTATTCCCGCTTAGAAGTGGTGCTGCTTTACTGTACGACAATTCTGTAACTTACTGATTTTTCTAGCTTTCCCCCTCAATTTCCGAGGAGAGGTCGCTATTATGGACCGGTTTGGTAGCCGCTGGCAAGACCCGAGTCAAAAAAAATTCACATGGTTCTCATTTTTTCGCTCAGTGCGGCGTCATTCCCCTGAAAACCATCACTTTACGAGCATGCCGGCTCCTTTCTGAATGGGTTTAATCCGTCGTTTTCGGCAGGTTGTTCTCAAGAAACGCGATAACAAGATCGGCGATTTGATGGTGAATCTCCTGTCTGCCTCGGTTTCCTCCATCCTTACAGAGAATTTCCTGTCCTTCACCCGCCAGTATTTCTATCATTAATTTAAAGGGTAAATGGCGGCGTGAAGCGGGATTTGAGACGGGCGCACATCTCACCGTCAAAATAACCGACGGTTGTATTGTGCTGGTTCTGGGCAGTGATGAAGTGGACGACCTGAAGCATGAACAGGAAGAGTTACGCCAGCAACTGCGGGATATTAAGCTGGCTAATCAGAATATAAAGAACGCCGCTAAAGCGGCGCTCCTGAAAATACCGGGTTTAACCGGGTAAGTACATAAAACTAGCCGGGAAATTCATACGATCTTCCCAACTATAATTTAAAATTAAATAGAATTTCTATATTTGAGAAAGTAAATCCATAGCCCTTTCATATTCATATGCTAGTAAATCATCATCTCTTTTATAAGTTAAAGCCTTTTCCAAAAGAGATCTTGCTTCACTTTTCGAACCTGATAGACAAAGTACATCCCCAAGACACACTAAAGACTGAACCAAAGTAACAAGGTCATTATCACTCTCAGCCTGTACTATTGCTTCTCTAAGAGATATTACTGCTCGATCCATTTGTCCTCGGTCCAAAAGCATTAAAGCTTTTTGTAGAATATATTGGGATTTCATAATACTCCTTAATCGTTAACCACATTTACCGCCATATCTTTTGGAAAAATTGCGTGATGAATTAGGAATGTTATGCTCCCGCATCATACCTTTTATATTATCCTGAAGATCGGCCTGACTAAAGTTTGGGTTCTTATCAAACCATGATTTCCATTGGTCATTCCATCCACTCCTATGGACATCAGAATGTAAAGAATTTGGTATTTGAGAAATCTGACGATGAATATAATCGGTCGGGTTTGCAATTCCAGCATTTTTCATTTGGGCCATAAAGGCTGGGTCATTCATCATCGCTTGAGGTATCAAATGATGATCCCGCATTGATGCTGGGCCATAACGATCTCTCCAAGTAGATGTGGTTCTAGACAGCCCCCCAGCCGTAGACCCTGTAACCGTTTGAGACAACCCCAGCGGATCTATATACGACAGCGCATTAGGCGCATACGCGTATAAGTTCAGTCCCCCCGCCAACCCTATCGGGTCATAAGAACGGAACCAACCTATTTTCCAGTCATACCCTCAATTTGGAACGTACTATCAGTCTATTAAAACGCATGGCAAACGACCATAACTAAAAACAGAATGTTACTCCATCCTGAGTGATACACCAACAGAGACGATACCAAGCGCCCGAAGATAAATGGCGGCGTGAAGCGGGATTTGAGACGGGCGCACATCTCACCGTCAAAATAACCGACGGTTGTATTGTGCTGGTTCTGGACAGTGATGAAGTGGACGACCTGAAACATGAGCAGGAAGCCCTGCGCCAGCAACTGCGGGATATTAAGCAGGCTAACCGGGATATGAAGAACGCCGCAAAAACGGCACTCCTGAAAATACCGGGTTTAACCGGGTAAATGCATAAAAATAGCCGGGAAGATCGAGAGATCTTTTCCGGCTATTTTCATTTAAATACTTTTCAATAAAGACTTAACAAGGTAATCAGAATGAGGATTTAATTCCGGTATATTTCTCCCCTCATCTTCTGATATAGAAAATACATTTCCAAAAATGTCTTTCTTCTTAAAAAAATCACCAATCCCATAAGAGAAATAAATATCCGTTACGTTTTCAGGGGAAAAATTATTCTGATGACCAACTATCCTCCAATCACTTTCTGAGTGTATTTTTCTGTCGAACAAACCATAAGTATCAATTACTATTGGAGAAACAATTCGTTTAGACGAATTAATTATGTTTTCATCTATCTTAGGATTAGTTGACATATAATCAAATAACTCAACAACATGACCACCCGTAATTTTCGCTATAACTCGCCCAAAACCGTATTTATTATCATCCAATTTAAAACAAAATATACCTCCAGGCTTAACAAAGCGGAGCATTGTTTTTGGTTTTTTATCCCAACCCCAAAATTTAAAATCACTCATCCGCATCCCCCTCCACCTTAGCCTTTCTTTATAGCTAATCGATCAATGAAAAAACCAACTCTTTAATATACATATCTCGTCTTGATGTAAACGTAAGGTATTTTACTTTATCTTTCTCATCGATAGCTTCTTCATTATTAAAAACATCAACTTTTTTACATGAATTTCCAACTCCATACGTAAAATAAACATTTTCTACATTCGTTGGAACATAGTCATTCTGATGCCCTATAATTCTCCAATCACCTTCCGGCTCTATCTTTTTATCAAATAAAGTATAGGTATCTAGAATAATTAACTCAGTAAGACGATGTGAATTAGATATATCCATCTCTGTAACTCTCGGAAATGAAGATATGAAGTCAAATATTTCAGCCACATGCCCCATGCTTATTTTTGAAATAATTCGCCCGAAGCAATACCTTTTTTCATCCAAACGAAAACAGAATATATCACCAAGCTTCACATATCGAAGCATGGTCCTTGGTTTTTTATCCCAGCCCCAAAATTTATAATTACTCATTAGCAACCCTTACCTCGTATTTTTGAACCACCTTTCTTACTATCGTAAGCATCCCTGAATGCATCAGCACGTGTATCGTTTCGGCCATGATCGAATGAGTTATATTTATTTCCTCGGTTTGTGGAAGATATTTCATCGCCTATGACACCTGTCCGTGTTCCATACTCTTCTATATAAAACTGTTCATAACCACGTGCTTGACCATATGTGACATTTTGGTCTAAAGGAATCATTTCAGCATTACCTCCTAATCGACCTGTTTTAATATGTTCAGTAGCTCTTCGATCAAGATTATCCGTGATACCTACATAATAAGGCTTTGATGCGCCAGGTTCATATAATCCATAGACACTATATCCAGGCGCATTAACATCCGTTAATCCCCACGGATCAATCCAGCTTAACGGATTCGGTGCATACTGATAAAGATTCAGCCCACCCAGTAACCCAATCGGGTCAGGTGTGATAAATCGCCCAACCTCAGGTGCATAATATCGATAGGTATTGTAGTGCAGCCCGGTTGTAGTGGCACAGTAAATTTGGCCACCTGATTAAAGGTGATATTCTCACCTCAACATAAAACAGGTGACTTAATGAACAAGAAAACTAAGCGTACTTTCACCCCTGAGTTCAGGCTGGAATGTGCACAGCTGATTGTTGATAAGGGCTACTCATATCGACAAGCCAGTGAAGCGATGAATGTCGGTTCTACCACCCTTGAGAGCTGGGTACGCCAGCTCCGGCGAGAGCGTCAGGGCATTACGCCCTCTGCGACGCCTATCTCCCCGGAGCAGCAACGTATCCGCGAACTGGAAAAGCAGGTTCGCCGTCTGGAGGAGCAGAATACGATATTAAAAAAGGCTACAGCGCTCCCGATGTCCGACTCGCTGAACGGTTCACGATAGTTGCCAGACTGAGTGACAGCCACCCGGTGGTCAGCCTCTGTTCCGCTCTGGAAATACACCGCAGCAGTTACCGGTACTGGCGAAAACGACGCGATACTGTTAATCCGGCGCAGGTCAGGTTGTGCAGCGAAATACGCCGGGCGTGGAACCAGAGCCGGGGCTCTGCAGGCGCACGCACTCTGGCAGAAATGCTGACTCAAAACGGCGTCCCGATGAGCCGTTACCGTGCGGGGCGGCTGATGAAATACCTGAACCTGAGCAGTTGCCAGCCTGGAAAACATCAGTATAAAAATGCCCGTCAGGAGCATACATGCCTGCCGAATCTGCTCGAGCGTCAGTTTGCCGTACCGGAACCAGACAGGGTATGGTGCGGAGACATTACGTATATCCGGGCAGGGAATCGCTGGTGTTATCTGGCGGTCGTCATGGATCTTTTCGCCCGGAGGGTTATCGGCTGGAGTTTGTCAGAAAATGCCAATACAGCGCTGATAAGCAGTGCCCTGCGGATGGCATATGAGACGCGAGGCCAGCCGTGTGATGTTATGTTCCACAGCGATCAGGGAAGCCAGTATACAGGCCTGAAATATCAACAACTTCTCTGGCGTTACAGAATAAAGCAAAGCGTTAGCAGGCGGGGAAATTGCTGGGATAACAGCCCCATGGAGCGCTTCTTCCGCAGCCTGAAAACAGAATGGATGCCGGCGAATGGTTACGCAGGCAAGGACGAGGCCCGGCGACAAATCAGTGGTTATATATTGAACTACTACAATAGCATCAGGCCTCACCATTACAACGGTGGACTGGCACCTGAAGAATCAGAGAACATATACTGTTTTTACTGTAAAACCGTGGCCAATATTACTTGACCACTACATTTATCTTAATGGAACAGGTAAACGACGAGTGAGAGGCCGGAGTTTTTCTCTGTCATCCCACAGGCCAGGGAATACCTCGAACTTAAGATCATCCCGATTAATACCTGTATCAAAGTAGCGACATAGACGGTCACTGAGATCTTCATGCCCCCACATATTGTCTAATTCATATTGCTCAATAAACTCACGATCCTGAGGAAGCGTTAAATCTTCTTTTATTATAGGCGCTTGAGTGACACTAACATTACCATCAGGACCAAGATCTATTATTTTCCCTCCCATAAATAAAAAACTATCTCTATTTCCGGGATAATGCTCATTATCCATAGAGCTATATGCACGAATCCAATACGACTCATAAGGTTTACTACTTGATACAACTGATTTTTCTTTTATTTTTTCAGTAACTAAATACTTATTTATTACATTTCCAACGAAGACTCTGAATAATGGTTTTACTTTATTCAGATCTACATTTTTCCACACACCATCAGCGTTAGAGATATCATAAAATCGCATTGCTGGACTGGTTAGCATCTGGCCTATGGTATATAAACCATCGCGCAGCTTGATGTTAACCAGATCACCATCTTTCCAGATAATTCGTTTAGCCATAGATAAAACGCCTTTAACAGTGTAAGTATCCCAGCTTTAGTTCCACACACGAGATTTCCGTGTTCTCGGCCATCAGCCGGTATTCTTCCGGCGTCAGGTTATTCAGGGATTCATGGGGCCGCTCGCT